>QWOO01000275.1 GCA_003669615.1 Planctomycetota bacterium | reverse complement strand
TGCTTCTGCCTTCTCGTTCGCGATCCGCTCTTCTGTTTCGGCCTTCTTTCGTGCAATCTTTTCAGCAGCTTTGCGTTCCGCTTCTGCTTTTTCCTGAACGATGCGTTGTTCTTCCTGCGCCCTCTTGAGTGCTGCGTCTTCAACCGCTTTTCTTTCGGCTTCCGCTTTGTCGGCAGCAGCCTTCTCAATTGCCAGACGCTTTTCTTCAGCCTTCCGTTTTACATCCTCTTCAGCAGCCACTTTTTCCGCTGCGATGCGTGCGGCTTTGGCGATGAGTGCGTTTGCTTTTTCCTCGGATTCGCGCGCCGCCTGTTCGACGGCCGCTTTCTCAGCGGCGCGTTGAGCGGCTCGGATCGCAGCGGCTCTTTGCGTTGCATTCAGTGGGGCCGCTGGTTTCGAAGTTGGAGAGACGGCCGCTGCTTCATTCGCAGGTTTTTTCGAAGCGGTCGCTGACGAGAGCGAAGGTGAATTTGAGGATTCATCGTCTGTCGAAGAGATAGAATCCAGACGGGCGACTTCTTCATCGGCTTGCTTTTTGGCGTTCGTCGTCGACGTGGATAAGGATCTTTTCGGATCATCTTCAACATCAGAATCGACGTCCAGATCGTCCAGCTCCTGGCTTGCTGCTCTAGCTGTTTTTATTTCTGCACTAGCTTTGGGGTCCCGCGTTTCCTTGCGTTTTGGCGTTTCGGGAGCAGCCACTGTGCTGCTGTCGAATCCGGAGATTTCGGCAAAATGCTGCCGCAGATCGCGCGGTGAAGTTGGCTGGAACATCGTCGCGCCGAACTTCGTAGGATAGATCTGTTTCTTTACCGCATCCGAATCCTCTGCTGCAAACAGAGCGACACACGGCACCTTCAATGTGCGTGCGTAGGCCTGAACCTTCGGATAAATTTCCATGACCGGGGCAGAGTCCGCATCTGCCAAAAAGAGAACACCGTCCGGAGGCGACTTGCTCTTCAATTTCTCGAAGGCATCGGAAGCACTCTCAATGAAGTTAAGCACGAACGCATGTTGTTCGAAATACTGCTTTAGCTTCTTTTCTCGCTTCCGCCCCGTTTCAACCACCAGCAGATTGAAATTGTTCTTATTCGATTTAACAGGTGTTGACGACGCAGACTTTGAGCCCACTTTCCCCTGGGATGCGGCACTCTTGCCGCCCGGGTCCTCAACGACTTCACCGAGCTCGGCCAATAAGGCTCGCAGATCTTTGTTGACTTCCGTGCAGGACTGATATCGAGAGGATGGATTCAGTTCCATCATTGTCTCGACGATTTTGTAAACGCCAGACGGCAGGCCAGGCATGATTTGACGAAGCGGTCGAACGTTCGAGTACCGCGTCAGCATCAATTTTTCTTCGCGGTCGAAAGTTCTGGTCCACGGGCCTTCGCCGCAAAGCAGTTCGTAGTAAATCGAACCGGCAAAAAAGATATCACTGCGCGGATCGTTGCGTGGTGCGTTCGTGCCGCGTTCCAATGTCGAGTATTCAAGTGCTCGCTGAACATCGTCGCTGGTGCCGGCCTGAGATGGGGTCTCTGCACCAGCCAGACCGAAGTCGACAAGTTTGGCAACGCCGGCACTACTCATGAGCACGTTGGTAAGTTTCAGGTCACGGTGCGAAGCACCCATTTTCAACGCATACTCGAGCGCCAGACAAGTCTGGTAGATGCACCGAGTGGCCTCCAGCGGAGACAACGTCTTTCGAATCTTCATGAAGTCGCGAAGGTTTCCGCCTTCGACGAATTCCATCGTAAAATAGTAAAAGCGACCCTCGTTGCCGACGTCAAGGATCGGCACAATGTTCGGGTGAATGAACTTTTGGCAGATGCGTGCCTCACGCACGAAACCGGCAACAGTCCGCGGATCATCTACCCATCGTTCACGCAGCAGCTTCAGGGCAACTGTTTTTCCATCGTCCACGCATTCTGCTCGAAACACACGAGCGAAACTGCCTGAGGCGTTTCGGTATAACAGCTTGTACCGCCCGAGGACCAGTCCTTCCGTTTCATCCTTCAGAATGCGACCTGTCTGGAAAGGAGTCAGCAGTTGGCGTCGCTCAAGGAATTGCAGCACTGCGGCAACGTCTTGGATTTCCGCGACCTCCCCTTCAACTTTCGCCCAGGCGGAGGGAGAAAGGATACGCGAGGTCAGCAAAAAAGATTTCAGTCCGTCTTTCGACTTAATCACAGGCATGGACCGATTACTGACCATCTGATTTGGTTTTGAAAGTTCCCGTCTCCAAGGACGCAGAAATCCTAACACCTTAACAGCTTCGAGCAACCGGACTGCCAAAGCTTTTGAAAGAACCGTGGAACCCCCGCTGTGGGATGCAAGGAATGTAGTCCCTTGGGAGGATCCGGCCACAAATCATTGTGACCGGAAGATTTGTTACAATCGGCCGCAGAACGGGAATGCAGGGATGGGTTTGTGATCCCATTTCTTCACACCCTGACTGTGCAATGGCGGTGGCCCTTCGCTATTCTTTCAGACGACGCTCATGGACAGAACGGGAATCAGCGGCAGGAATTTGGGACTGCGGAAACTACAGAATCTGTGAATTTGCAGTTTGGCGGGGTGAGGTTCGCTACGATCGAGGCCATTCGTCGGCATTCGAGACAGATTCGTCTTAGCCGGCCGGTTTACATTCGGAACATCCCTCGGTTGCTCCGAAAATCATTTTGCTGTGGTTAATTTGTCGACCCGCGTCTTCAATTCTCGCTTCTGCATCCGAAAGTCTTGTCGCTCATGAGCGTTGCACGGCACTCCACCGGAATTTCTCGACTTGATCAGGCGCTCGGCGGCGGCCTGATTCCAGGGACGCTGGCGGTCGTGATGGGAGCCACCGGCATTGGAAAGACTCAACTGGGCGTCAGTTATGCCTACGCCGGAAAGAAACAGGAGGGTGAAACGGGCATCCTGTTTGACCTGACGACCCGTGGCGACTCACAAAATCAGCCGGAATACGCCGACCGCATGTTTGGCTGGAAGTTTCGTCAGCGATCGTATTCGGATCAGTTCGATCCAAACGTGGTCTGGGACGCGGGAAAAATTCGTGCAGACTATCTGCACGTCTTTCATCGCGGTGGCCGGAAAGTCACAATTGGCGATATGCAGCCCGAAGAGTGGCAGGAATTTAAAGCCGATCTGATGCGTCGGCTGGATCAAACGATTGCGTTTTTCTACGGAAATTTCGTTCACGGCGTCAGACGCTGTGTGATTGACGGCGCTGAGCCCACTCCCAAAGATGCAGATTCTTTCCAGTTCCATCTGTTCGACTATGTCTATCATCAGGTACTGCGAAAAGATCATGACTGGCTGGCCCGCGATCTTTTTCGGGTTCACTTTCGTTCTCATGAACAGAACGTGATGCAGCATCCTTATGACCACCGAACGATCGGCGGTATGCTGCTTTATACCAGTCACGAGGTGATGCTGGACGACCTGATCGCTCGCCCAATTCAGTCGGGTGACGTGCTTTCGAATGCCAACACCATCATCATGATTGGGAAGATCCGAAACGGGAACACGATCAGCCGGGCTCTTTACGTGGCGAAGCACCGAGGTAGCGCGTGTGAAGAAAACATTCTTCCATTTCGAATCACTGAACAGGGCCTGATCTTTGAATGACAGATTCTTTCGCGAACATCTCGCCCGCGAACAGATACGCCTGATGATGACCAAACCCTGCGAAACTGCTTAATTGAAAACTTCCGTGTCGCACAAGAGCGGCGACCGCTCCCAATTTTTCACGCTGGACTCCAGACCTATCATGACCGAAGCCCTTCATAACAGTCGATTCATGAAAGCCGTACGGCGCGAACCGGTTGACACGACACCGCTCTGGATCATGCGACAGGCCGGGCGTTATCTGCCCGAGTACATGGCGGTTCGCAGCAAGGTCACGTTCATGGAGTTGTGCAAGACTCCAGAACTGGCGTGTGAAGTCACTGTGTCGGCGCGAGAAGTTCTCGGTGTTGATGCCGCAATCCTGTTTGCCGACCTGCTGCCCATTCTTGAGCCGATGGGAATTGATCTGGAGTACCTGAAAGGCGAAGGGCCCGTCATCCATAACCCCATCCACATCGGCCGCGATGTCGATCGACTGCGGGCGTTGGAAACGATGGACAGTGTGGACTATGTCTTTCAGGCCATCAAACTGATTCGCCGTGCGCTTCCCGGAAACATCCCGCTGCTCGGCTTCGCAGGAGCCCCTTTCACTCTTGCGTCGTACTGCATCGAAGGAGGCGGTTCAAAAAACTATGTGCGTACAAAATCGCTGATGTACAACGACGAAAGTGCGTGGAACGTGCTGATGACGCGACTGGTCGACACCGTCAGTCTGTACCTGCAGCACCAGATTGCAGCCGGTTGTCAGTGCGTTCAGGTTTTCGACAGCTGGGCCGGATGCCTTTCCCCGTCGGATTATCGGCGATACGTTCTGCCTCACACAAAGCGGCTGATTCAGACGGTCGAACCGTTTGCTCCCGTCATCAATTTTTTGAACGGAAATCCGGCACTGCATCCCTTGCAGCGAGAAGCCGGTGGACAGGTCATGGGGCTCGACTGGCGATGCCAGCTGGAAGACGCCTGGAAGACGTTCGGCTACGACGTTGCCATTCAGGGTAACATGGATCCGGTTTCCATCTACGCTGATCTGCCGATTCTGAAGCAGCGAGTGGCCGATGTTCTGAAGTCTGCGGGCGGCCGACCGGGGCACATTTTCAATCTGGGGCACGGAGTCATGCCAGATATGAACCCCGATCATGTCAAAGCCGTGGTGGAATTTGTTCATGAGCTGGGAGCAGTTCAGTGACGCTCGCTGCTTCCGATTCAGGACCAGGTAAATCGCTTCGTGTGGCCGTCATTGGTGGTGGTGTCACCGGCATGGCTGCGGCTCAGCGACTGGTTGCCAAATCGGAAAACGTGCATGTTACTTTGTTCGAATCATCAAAGCGGCTCGGTGGAATTATCCGCACGGAAGAGGCGGACGGTTTTCTGATGGAGCTTGGGCCGGATTCGTTCATCACGAACAAGCCTGCCGGAATTCAGTTGTGCAAAGACATTGGTTTCATGGATCAGTTGATTGCGACGGACGCCCAGTACCGGCGATCGCTGGTGCTGCGTAACGGGAAACCGGTCGCTGTTCCTGATGGCTTTATGCTGATGGCTCCTGCGAAACCATGGGCGATCATGACCACGCCTGTGCTGTCCCTGACCGGAAAGCTGCGGCTGCTTGCGGAGTCGTTCGTGGCTCGCCGAAACGGGGACGACGACGAAAGTCTTGCCAGCTTTGTACGCCGACGATTCGGATCCGAAGCGCTGGATCGACTTGTTCAGCCGCTCGTTGGAGGAATCTACACTTCAGATCCGGAGAAGCTGAGTCTCAAGGCGACGATGCCTCGATTTCTCGACATGGAACGGACTCATGGCAGCGTCATTCGTGCCACGCTGGCAGAACAGAAATCCCCAAAATCTGAAGGCGGAGGATCCGCCAGCGGCGCTCGTTATGGCTTATTCGTCAGCGCCGCCAGGGGTTTAAGCGATCTGATTAAATCGCTTGAGACGTGGCTGCATAAAACCGGGCGAGTCAAGTTTCAACTTGGCTGCTTCGTTAAACACATTACTCCCCCTGACACCACGGAAAGCCGATGGCGAGTTTCCTCGGATGCGAACCCCAATGGAGATTTGTTTGACGCTGTCATTGTCACACAGCCGACTCATGTGGCCGCGCAGTTTTTGAACCATGAGTCCCTTTCGACGCTGACGGGGTTGCTGCGTACAATCGAATACGCATCCAGCGCGATCGTCGTCAGTGGCCACTCGCTTTCCGATTTCGCACATAAGATGGACGCCTTCGGGCTTGTCATTCCGGCAATGGAAAAGCGAAAGATTCTGGCTGTCAGTTTCTCCAGCCGCAAGTTTCCGAATCGTGCTCCGGCCGGTCGAATCCTGCTGCGTACATTTGTCGGAGGCGCGATGCAGCCCGAGCTGTTGCAGATGGATGATGACGCGATGGTGTCTGCGGTGAATCAGGAGCTGACAGCAATTCTGGGGATGAGCGCCGAGCCCATGTTCAGCGAAGTGGTTCGGTACGAAAAAGCGATGCCCCAATATCATGTGGGCCATCTCGATCTGGTGGCTCGCATCGAAGCCGCTCAGGCCAGCTTTCCGGGTCTTCAACTGGCCGGCAGCGCCTACCACGGCGTCGGAATCCCCGACAGCATCGCCAGCGGCCAATCCGCGGCTGATGCGATCCTGAGTGCATAACGCCGGCGAGTGTTTGAGGTCGCTGGTTGGGTGTCCTGTTTCGTGGTCGTGCAGCTGATGGGAAAATCACGCAGGTTCATCGCCTGAAGACATCGCCATCTCAGCCGCCCCTGATGGTTCGAGGAGTCGCTGCGAAAAATCGCTAATCCACTGTTGACGCCGCGACTCTGCTGTGGTGTAATAGCGTGGTATTACACAGGAGCACAGAGCATGATCTGCCATGTTGACGCCAGTAACGGGATTCCGATCTACGAGCAGATTGTTCGCCAGGTGAAGTTTGCCATCGCGAACGGTTCACTGCTGGTCGGGGAGCATATTCCTTCGGTTCGCGAAATGGCCACCACGGCCGCGGTGAATGTGAACACCGTCGCGCGGGCGTATCGAGATCTTCAGTCTGAGGGCATTTTGATTTCCATCCGTGGCACGGGTCTGGCGGTGGCTATTTGCGCGGTGGAAAAGTGTCGAGGCGATCGGCTGGAGATGATTCGCGAACGGCTTCGTCACATCTTGCGGGAGGCGGTTCAGAACGGGATCACCTCCAAAGAAGTGCAGGAGTTGGTGCGATCGGAATGGGCGACTCTGCAACAGGAGCAGCCGCCCTGAATGATAGCCTTAATGCTGTTTCGCAATTTGAGATTTGAAATTTGAGATTTGAAATTCGAGGAGGCACAACGCATGAACCCCGTCATCAGGCTCACGAGTGTTTCAAAACGTTTTGGCCGCGTCAAAGCGCTCGACAACGTGTCGCTCGACATTCAGCCCGGCACCGTCTGCGCTGTTCTGGGATCGAACGGGGCTGGCAAGAGTACCATGATTCGGCTGATGCTCGGCTTTGACAAGCCCGACAGTGGGACGCTGGAAGTTCATGGCTTGAATCCAGCCACACACGCTTTGGAGATTCGCTCGCGCGTGGGCTACGTTTCGGATTCTCCTCCGCTGTATGAATGGATGACCGTTGACGAGATCGGCTGGTTTGCCGCCGGATTTTATCCGTCTGGTTATCAGCAGGAATATGAAAAGCTGACTCGGCGATTTGATCTCCTTCCGTCTCAGAAGATCAAGAGCCTCTCCAGGGGGACTCGAGCCAAGGTGGCTCTTTCGCTCGCGATGGCTCATCGGCCGCCGCTGCTGATCATGGATGAACCCACATCGGGGCTTGATCCGCTCGTGCGGCGGGAGTTTCTGGAAAGCATGATCGACGTGGCTGCAGAAGGACGCTCGGTCCTGCTATCCAGCCACCAGGTGGGCGAAGTCGAACGCGTGGCGGATGATGTGATTGTGCTCATGAACGGTCAGGTGGTGGCTCATGAGCGACTCGAGGAGCTCAAACAATCCGTCACCGAAGTCGTGATCAGTATGCCGTCTGCGACCGCCATACCATTGGAGATGCCTGGAAAGTCGATCGCGTTTGTTCCGTTCGGCCATGAACATCTATGGCTGGTGCGAGAGCTGGATGCGGGCCGTCTGAGCGACTTGTGTCGATCCAAAGAACTGCCCGAGCCTGTCATCCGCAAGCCGTCTCTGGAAGACATTCTATTGACGTTGTTGCGACAGAATCGCCGTCAGCAGAACGCGGAGGATGGGCGTCTGTCTGGGATGGAACACGATGCGATCAAGCTGCGTTGAACACATCCGTTGAATTTTCTCATTTGAAATTTCAAATTTGAAATCGCAAATCCCGGGGAAGGTCGTGGGGCCACGAACTATGAACAGCATCACACGTCTGATCTGGAAAGAGTACCGTGTTCAAAGAACGCTCTGGCTGGCGTTGTTCATTGGCTGGCTGGTCATCTTTTCGTTGATCCGGTGGTACTCGGCAGATGCTCATCAGGGACCGCTTGGCCTTCGGTTCGCCAGCATCTTTTGTGTATCCATATGCTTTGGAGCGGCGGCCATTTGTATCGCATTTGCAGGCGAAGTCGAAGAACGAACCGCGGGCTGGCTGAGGATGATGCCGTGCAGCACTTCTCAACTGATGACAGGAAAACTGATCGCCATCGCGGCCGGAATGCTCAGCCTGATCGCAGCCATGCTGCTGTATGGTCTGCTGGCCGATCTGTTTCTGGACGTGTTGCATTACTGGGAGCCGGAGATTCGACCGTGGCACAGAGACAGTGGCTCCAGCTTGCCGATGGATGCACTTGATCGCAGTTATTTAGCGGCCAACTTTCTGCTGTTGCTGGCCTGCTCGCTCGCAGCGTCCCTCAGGTCTGCCAGGATCCTCAGCGCGGTCGGTAAAACGGCGGTT
>QWOO01000016.1 GCA_003669615.1 Planctomycetota bacterium | reverse complement strand
TTGCCTGGCGCTCTCGTGGCGATCCTCTGGGCTATCGTCAGCGGCGAGTTGCAGATGATTCACGTGTGGGTCGACTGGGATTATGACCTGGTCGCTCTTTATGGCCCGTATCTTCCGGAATGGATGAAGGACCATCAGCATCTGCATGGCTTCATCTGGAGTCTGTCAGGTTTGGTGACCGGTGCTGGTCTGATGTGGGCGGCGCGATCCGCTGCGTTCCTTATTCTCGGTGTTCCGGCCATCGGGTTCGGTGATGTCACTCTGATGGCCATGATCGGTGCGTTCATGGGATGGCAGCCAACGTTGTGCGCTCTGGCCATCGCACCGCTTGTGGGCATGGTGCTGGGGTTCGGCGGCCGAATCCTGACGGGCAGGAGTTTTGTGGCCTTCGGTCCTTATCTCTGCATCGCAGCGTTCGTTGTCCTGTGTATCTGGCGGTGGCTCTGGGAAGGTCTTCGCCTGAAGATCATCTTCAGCCACTGGCCAACCATTGCGGGAATGGTGGCCGGATCATTCGTCGCCTTCTGCATTCTGCTGGTCGGCCTGCGAATTTTTCGAGCGACCCCTGCGGCCAAGTTGCGATGAAACCTACAGGACTCCTTCCAGACTCCATGGTTCGCGTACTACGAGTTGCCGCTGAAAGAGTCTGGCAGTTCGAAGATTGCAGATGCTGGGAGTGAGTGGCAATACAAGTGCTGCGGATTTTCACATCTCTCTAACAGCAGTATTCCAACTTCGATCGATGTTGCCTTAACCCGAACTTGAACCGATCGAAAACGCATTTGACAGAATAAACCACGGGGTTTATGAGCGGATTGCTTCGAATTGAAATGCGTTTTTGGTAGCCAAATTAATTCAGGATTTTCCTGGCCCTTTGCGCATGGGCTGCTACAAATCCTGCATGGGAAAATCTGAACCCCGCAAAGTTCATATCGCAGAAATCAAGTCGACGCGCGATGGCGTCACTTACACTTCGGTCTACCAACTGACCGAAGCCACGCCAGTGCAGCGCCGTATCTTCGAACTCCTCACAACCCGCCCGTAGCCAGAACCTGGATTTAGCTTTGCAGGGATTCTCCGCATGAATCCCCAGCAAAATACCGCCTTTCGTTCCCAATTCAATCCCACCAGATTCGTTCAAGTTCGGGTTAAGGCCGTCACTGTTCCACGCGGTCTTCGGATGTCAGTCGTCGGAGAATTCTGCCCAGTTGTCAGCAATGTCCGCTCCACGGACCAACTTCATTTTTTTTATTTGTTCCCTGCATCGTCCGGGTGCTGATGCGCTGCGGCTAATCTGAACGTGGCATCTCAAATTAGAACAACTCCCGAATCGGAGTCCCGTGAGTCAAAGCGATGGGACGGCCTGAAGGATCGGGCAGATGCAGAAGGTGATCGATCCCGAGGAAATGATAAATCGTTGCCAGGATATCGTGCGGATCAAGCGGACGACTGGCCGCACGTGCTCCGATTGCATCTGTGGAACCAATAACCTGACCCATCGGCATCCCGCCGCCAGAAATCAGAATCGACATCGCTCCGGGCCAGTGATCGCGACCAACCTTGCCGTCTCGATACTCCAGGCGGGGCGTCCGTCCGAATTCTCCAGTGACAATCAGCAGTACGTCCTGATCAAGTCCTCGTTCGTATAAGTCATTGATCAAAGTCGTGACCACATGATCGTAGGTCGGAAGACGAGCGTGCATCGCCGACGGCAGATCCCAGTTGACGGCATGATCGTCCCAATTGTGAGCGTTTGAATTCGGACCGTTGCCTCGAGAACAGAACGTCACGAAACGCACACCGGCTTCGACCAGTCTCCTTGCGGTCAATGCCTCCTGACCTTCACCGGGGCCATAGAGCGATCGTGTTTTCTCATCTTCCAGTGAAAGATCAAATGCTTTCTGAGCGGCTCCGGACATTACAACTTCCAGAGCACGTCGGCCAAACTCATCCATCACGGACATTGTGCCAGCGCGATCAATGTCACGGCGAAATCGATCCAGCGATGTTCGCAGGCCGACACGATCTTCCATTCTGGAAGCATCAACGGACAGATGCGTGTCTCGCAGGCCGCCATTGACGATCGGAACACGGTACATCCCGCTCCAGAAGCCTTCTGAAATCCCGGCTGCATAGTCAGGCCCGTTGACGACGACGCCATTGATTGCCAAAGCGGCTGGCAATCCTCGCTGTCGACTCTCCAACAGGCGATTGGCCACCGCGCCGACCTGAGGATAATACGACTCATAGCCAAAACCAGGCTTGAGCTTTCCGAAACCGCTGAGAAACCTGCGATGTCCCGCAAAGTGATCCGCTTCGTCATGTCCGCACGAGCGAATCAGCGAGAACCGATCGGCAATTTGCGCATGCTTCGGCAGGTATTCACACAGTTCTATGCCGGGAACTTTCGTCGAGATCGGACGGAACGTACCACGAATCTCCGTCGACGCCTCGGGCTTCATGTCATACGTTTCCAGATGACTGGGTCCGCCGTGAGCAAAATATAAAATGACAGACTTGGCCCGCCTGGCCTGCAATTGTCCAACTTCTTTGGCCTGCGATTCGAGCTGCAACAGGCTGGCCATCGAAAGACCGCCCAGCCCCAGAAACCCGGCTCGCAAAACACGCCGTCGAGATTCGAGGCAGAACGTTGATGGGTTATCCAAAGCGAACATAGGATTGGCTCATTTATACCGAAAGTCTGATGGTCTTAGTTTCCAGACGTACTCGCTGGTCCGCGAATCATTTGTTCAGCCAAACAACTCTTTGATGATTGTCCCTTGCTGCAGCAGCGGGACAGGGCGATTCTGTCGATCAGGGATCGTGGTGTCGTGATTGATCCCCAAAACGCGGTAGATGCTGGCCAGAAGATCTCCGGGAGTCAGCGGCCGATCCGCAGGCTCGCCACCGTCCCGCGTGGTTGATCCAATCACCTGCCCCGTCGTGATTCCTCCGCCACACAATACCGCGTGCATGGCTTTTGGCCAGTGAGCACGCCCTGCCAGGGCATCTATCCGAGGAGCCCTGCCAAATTCTCCGCAAGCGACCACTAAAACTTCATCCTGCAATCCTCGCTCGTAAAGATCTTCAATAAGCGTCGCAAACGCCTGATCAAAAACCGGCAATCGCTTGCGAAGATTCTTTTCGATGTCGTAATGGTCGTCCCACCAGTCAACATCTTTTTCGTAAAGATTCACGGTCACAAAACCTACGCCCGCCTCAACAAGTCGGCGAGCCTGCAACGTATACTGCCCCCATGCGTGACGGCCGTAACGATCTTTCAGAGACTCTGATTCCCCGGAAAGATCGAACGCCTTACGAGCATTCCTTCCAGTCACCAGCTCCACGGTCTGCTGACGAATGTCATCGTCATCCTGAAACTGAGCCATCTCCCCTACTCTGCGGCGCAGAACATCGAGTGACTGGGACAACTGCAGACGATCCTGAAATCTTGCTTCATTGACTTCTGTGGGCAGCGCAAACTCGGGTGGCCGATAGTTGCCCAATTTCGGGTCGCCGCCGCTGTTTAACGCGTTGTGCCTGGCGCTCAGAAACGACGCTGTCTGGTAGAAGCCGGCATGAGTGCGATAGTCTTCCGGCACACACACATAGCCTGGCAACCCGGACTTTCCGTCGCGACGGAAGTGTGACATCACCGAAGCCTGACAGGGATGCCGCTGACCTGCCTGCCGCGCGTTCAGTTGTGGGTATCCCGTCTGCACCAGATGTTGAGCGTCATCATGGACGCTGTACGAATGCGTCAGTGATCGGATCACCGCGAGGTGCTTTGCAATTCGAGCATGTCCGGGCATCAGATCGCAAACCTGAAATCCCGGCAGTGATGTCTCGATTGGCTGAAACGGACCGCGAATCTCAGCCGTTGCCTCTGGTTTCATATCAACCGTATCAATGTGTGATGGCCCGCCCGTCATCCATAGAAGTATGACCGATTTCGGAGGACGCCCACCGGTCTCGGCAGCGGCTTTCCGAGCCTGAAGCATCTGCAACACAGTCAGACCGCCAAATGCGAGGCTGCCCACCTGCAGAAAGCTGCGACGAGAATCAAACTGCGAAGTCTTCTGGAATAATCCTGACCTGCTGTTCATGGGACGACTCTCTCACTTCAAGACGGACTCAGGCCTACGCAGGCACTTCTGCAAATACACTGTCCGAAATCATTCCAGTGCTGTCACCAAATGACGACTGTGGAATACCCATCGCATTGAGAATACTGAGATAGAGGTTACAGAGCGGCGTGTCTTCCTGTTTCCAAAAGGCCCCCTGTTTCAGGCCCATTCCAGTACCGCCCGCCAGCATTGTTGGCAGGTTTCGGGGGTTGTGAGTTGTACTACAGCCACTGCCAAACAGAATCAGCGAATTGTCCAGCACGGTCCCTTCCTGATCCTTGTACTCCTGCAGCCGTCCCAGAAACTTCGCAATGCATTCACTGAGGAATCGGTCGTACTTCGCAAACTCCAGCTGGCCGTCCTTGTCACCGGCGTGTGACAAGTTGTGATGTGTTCTGGTGAGACCCAGCTTCAGCGGGAATGTGTCGCTGATGCCCATACCGTCTTCACGATTGAGCATAAACGCAACGGATCGTGTGACGTCGGCGTCAAATGCCAACGCGATCAGGTCGAACATATTGCGATAGTACTCGGCCGGTTCACTTTCCGTTGTGATATCCAGCTTTAAGTGCGAGTAATCCTGATCCTTCAACGGGATATCAATCCATTTTTCAGACGCCATCAGCCGCTGTTCAATCTCACCGAGCGATGTCAGGTACTGGTCCATTTTTTCGCGGTCCGACTGTCCCAGTTGCTGATTGAGAGCTTTCGAATTCTCAAGGACTGCGTCGACCAGGCGAATGCGCTTTTTCAGCTGCGTCTGCTGAGCCGCCACGGTGTCCTGATTTGTCCGGAACAGTCGATCGAACACTCGCTGTGGATTGTTTTCCGCGGGGATCGGTTTTCCTTCGAGGTTGTACGAGATTGTGCCGGTTCGTGAAAGAAATCCGACTCCCGCGTCGATCGACAGCACCAGCGACGGCTGGCGACAGTATTGCTTCGTATGCTGCGCGATCACCTGATCGAGCGACACGGTGTTATAGGTCCCGGGTTTGGCGTTGTGCAGCGGAGCACCAGTGAGCCACATGTCGGAACAGACATGAGGATCCGCTTTGACGCCGTTGGGATGATAAAGCCCACCCAGAAAACTCACGTGATCACGCAGTGAAGCAAACGGCGCCGTGGACTGACCGAACTGAAAGTCACGCCCTTTAATTTGGGGGAACCAGCTCCAGTCATCAATTCCGTTCGCCGGATCCGGCAGGCACATCCCGTTGGCCGTATACATCGCACAGAAGCGGCGAGGCCGCTGCGGCGCGTCACCTCTGCTGTTTTCGCCTGCGAAAATCTCCAGGCGAGGAAGAATGAGCGATGCTCCGGCGATTCCCTGAAGAAACCAGCGGCGGTTGATCTGAGTGACTGGTGACATGACCTCTTCCTCTGACATCTGAATCGGCACTTCAGCGGAATGCCTTTTACTTCTTTAAAAACAGATCGCTCTGCACGACAAATCGAATCATATCCTGCATCCGATAGCCATCATTTTTCAGTTGCTTTCCTTCTTCTTTCAGCCATTCCAGTTCATTGTAGGTCAGGCTGCGACCTGTCGCATAGCAGCTCAAATGCTTCAAAAAACTGAACGCGACCTGATCGATTCTGTCGTGAGCAAGATAAGATTTCAATCCCTTCAGATCATGGATTTCTGTACCATCCGGAAGCTTTGAATGAGCGTCTGTTGGTTCGCTTTTCAGCCGCCCTGACGCATCGTATTGTTCAAATGCAATGCCCCACGGATCAATTCCCGAATGACATTTCACGCAGCCTTCCTGATTGCGGTGGCGTTCCAGTTTCTCACGCAGCGTGCGCTGAGTTCCGTCGTCCTTCAATTGGGGGACATTCGGTGGCGGATCCTCGGGCGGTTCAGCAATAATCCGGCGAGCCAGCCATGCTCCTCGTTTGACGGGATTGGACTCGCGGCCGTCGGAAAGGCCCGCGAGGATTCCGGCTTGAGTCAGCACACCGCCCAGATTCGGACTCTCATGACGAATCGCGACAAACTGCAAACCAGCCTCTGTTCGATCCGCCAGGCCGTAGTACTTTGCGACCGTATCATTTGCCACGATGAAGTCCGACTGCACGAGGCTGGCCACGGGAAGGTTGTGTTCGAAAAGATATCGCACGAACTCCTCCGGTTCGTGCCTTAACTGAGCCTTCGTGTCGCGCGTCAACTGCGGATATTTGCTGCGATCCACCTCCAGAACATCGAATTTATCGAGGCTGAGCCAGTGAGATGCAAACTGGTCGACAAAGTTGTTGAAGCGAGGATCCTTCATCATTCGGATTGCGTGCTCATCAAGCGATGCATGCAGAGTATTCCTGGCTGCTGAGTTCAGCAGGTCCTGATCGGGCGGCATGTTCCAGAGAAAGTACGACAGCTTTGAAGCCAGTTCCCAGGAGTCCAGATCCTCCGCAGCGGGACTTGCACTGTTCTCAATCAAAAACAAGAACTGAGGCGCCGTCAGGACGACCAGCAACGCATCCTTGACGCTCTGCTGAAAATCACCAGTCTCAGCAAACGATCGTTCCCAGACGCCGATGACAGTGGCTGATTCTGCTTCGGTGGCGGGACGCCGCCACGCGCGAGTTATAAATGACTGAATGATGTCGCGAGCATAAGCCGGCTTATCGTCACGCGTCGGGGAGTCGACGAAAATGTTACGATGTGTGGCTGGGGGCCAGGTGTCATAAATTGGCCCTTCAAATTCGACTGACTGAATCTTCAGCCGAGGCATGGGGCGACCGTCGGTAAATTCACTCCTCACTCCGATCTCACGAATTCCGGCCAGATAGTTCACGTTATCCTTCTCGACCGAAGGATACGGGAAATCATTGATCGCGCCTGTGAACGTGAAGTCCTGGGCATCCTTCGAAGTCACCGACTGCGGAGGACTGACTGGATTCAGAGTACTGCCACAGTCACGACGCAGACCGAGGTGCACGCCCAGCAAAGGCTGGCGTTTTTCAAAAGACAGGAACTGACGAGCCTGTTCACAATTGTCGTCGAGAAGGCTGAGCGAGACGCGAGAGATCCTGGTCTTTTCGCTGCGAGAGGCCGTCATCGCCAGCGGCCCGGCCTCCAGCCGTACAATTATCACGGCAGCATGTTGCTCTGGAGGCATCCCTTCTGCTGTGGGTGTTGCTGAGGCAACGTTACGAATCTGAAGGGAGAAATCTCGCTCGTTCAGTTTCAAACGCAGCCAGTGGGCTGGCTCATCCATCACGTACGAAGCGTCGACTTGATAGATCCCGGATCGCTCAAGCATCGTCTGGGCCGCACCGAGCTCGTCGGGATGCAGGATTTTGCAGGATGCGGACTCCTGTGGATCAGCCACTGGTGTTCCTGAATCCAGAAGTAGACCATCGTCGTAGCGAGACGCTCGAACGGTCACTCGAAAATTGCCGTGATCAGGCAGTTCACGGAGCGACACTTTGAAGTTGGCCATCGGACCATAAGTAGTGGATTCGCCGAAAATCTCAGGGCTCGGGATCGCGGGTCGCAGCACCAAACCGCCTGCAACAGCCTGATAGGCTTCTCCCAGAGGGTAGCCTTCGGAGCCTCGCATGCACGCAAAGACGGCGTGATAAATACTGTCGAACTTTCGCCATTCGCGAATCGTGTCGTTGCCCACATACCCTTCGATGAAGTCAAACTTTGTCTGCATTCGGAACGGCGTAAACTCAAACGGCTTCTCCGCCGTCAGTTCGGTAACAATGAAGTCGCGGTTGTTCAACAGCAGGTTGTTGGCTCCGAGGATGAGATTATCCTTGCAGGGGTCGGGATTGATTCCCTCGCCAAGGTCCATTCGAAAGCTCTGAATTACGTGCCTGGAAGTTTCATCCACAATGCACAGGTCCAGAGACTTTTCCGCGATGTCGAAGTAGTACTCCATCTGCAGCGGCGACAGTCCCAGCACATGTCCGTTGTTGGCAAAACCTTCCTTTGAGATGCCATCGGGAGGCAGCACGTCAGAAAGGTTTTCTTCAAGGCCCAGCAGCTGTCGCATCGTATTTCGGTACTGGGAAACCGTGAGTCGCCGGACCGAGCCATTTTTCTGCGTGTCGCGTGACCTGGAGACATTCATCGCGTTTTCGATCCACGACGACAGAAGCTGACGTTCTGCCTCGGATGGCTGCGGCTGATCGTCGGGCGGCATTGCGGCACCGTCGATTTGCTTTCGAATGTCTTTCCACAGAAACAGATGGCGATCCTGCAGAGTGCCATCCAGCTGGTCGACTCGAATCCCCGATTTCATAACCTCCGCGTTATGGCACTGCATGCAGTACTTTTCCAGCAGCGGCTGAATTTGTGCCGTGAAGGATTCTTCGAGCGTACTGTCCTGGCTGAATGATTCGGACGGAACCACAAAAAATGCCACGACGAGCAGGAGTGCCGAGATACC
>QWOO01000304.1 GCA_003669615.1 Planctomycetota bacterium | reverse complement strand
GAAACAATGCCGACGAATACATCATTGTTGGATCAAGAAACAATGAGAAAAACGCGTTGCCAAGATCGTAATGGTCGTGAATATTTCGACGACTTCCATTCCGAGAATTTCGATTTCGGAAATGTTCGATGCGGCTCACTACACCCGAAAGAGTAAAAAACGACGACCGAAACTTCTGCAGAGCCTGCTCGTTTCGCAGCAGCACGCAAAACAGCTGTGTCAGATCATCAGATTCCCATTCGCTCTCGAGATAAGATTCCGCTGACCCCAGTGCACCACCGGTCACCGTGCGACGAAAGAAATTCGGCGATTGCACATGCACGTGGCCCATCAGTTCGTTAGTTTCGAGACTGCCGAATCGCTCGGAAGTGCCATCATGTTCAATGACAATCTCACCCGTCACCATCCGCTGCAAATTGTTGCGCAGCACGCGCCGGCAAAGCCTTTCAAACAGACAAAGCCACGATCGCATCGGCCGCGGTTGCTCGCCATTCTTTATCTCGCCAGTTTCTTTCGACACGCCTGCCGGAGCGGACTGTTCCCGCGCAACTCGATCGCAGGCGAACGGGGAAAGCTTTTTTGGAGGTGCCGACATAGAAAGACCTGTTGAAGAAAAAGACAAAGCGGAGTTTAATTCTGTCGTTCATGAGTCGCGTTCAGGAGACATTGAGCGATTCAGAGACCGGCCGACGCGAAATAGATTTCCCGGGATGAGGCACAAACGGAACATTCTTCCACCAAAGCCGGAGTGCCTGCCAATAAATTCCCGTTGCAGCGCTCAACGTCATACACGGATGCCGAAGCAGTGCACGTCCGAGCGAACGGGTTGTAAGCTCGTGACGATGCATGGAAAGAGTCACATCAAAAGGTCTGTGCTGAGAAGGCTTAAGATCACCTTCAGCGGATTCCGGCGCGTCCGAATTTTCATTCAACTCATGATTCTGGATATGAATCGCAAGCCGCTGCCCTGGTTCACTCAGTCGCCAGCGATATCTCATATTCATCGGCATAAAAGGAGAGACGTGAAACTCTTTGTCATTCCATAATGTTCTGGAAGCACCCGTCACATTCGATACAGGCGATTCGATGACATAGCAATGACGTTCGCCCCATGGTGTGTTATTCACTTCCGCGAGCACGGCTTGCAGTCGATCGCCCGAAGAATTGAAACAGTAGTAGAAGCTGACCGGATTAATGACGTAGCCAAAGTAACGCAAATTGGTCAGAAGCCGGATGGGACCGTCCGGACGATGACCGGTTTGAAGACTCACTTCCTCGCGTACGCATTCGTCCAGCGACTTTGCGTAATCACCCAGATGATCTTCTCGTCGAAACCATGCCAATGCCGGACGCCGGGCCGACCAAAGAAGAAACGGATCCAGCACCTCGGGGATTTCCGACAGATCAAGATACAACTGGAAAATCGAATACCGAAATTCATTCACTGCAGGCGCAAATCGCCGATGTCTGACGAACCCGGAGTAAAGGCAGCTATACACAGGTGACTCCCGCTACAGGCTGGGTTTCACCGGAATCTTTGATCTCAGGAACCATACTGAAAACGTCGCCAACGTTGCCTTGGATACCGTTGACGCCGAACTGCCGACATACGGCCAGTGCGCTGTTGACGCCATCCTCATGAAACCCGTTCCCCCAGTACGCGCCGCAGAAAGACGTACGATTGCCACGTATGAGTCGATGATGCTGCGCCTGCATTGAGGCTCGTTCTACGGTGAACAGCGGGTGAGAATACTGATGCCTGGAAATGATCAAGCTGGGATCGATGCTGGCCGTGTCATTCAACGTCACGCAGAACGTGTGCGGCGACTGAATGTGCTGCAGAATATTCATATTGTAAGTGATCGTCGCTCGAGCCGATTGTTTCCGATCGATGCGGTAGTTCCATGCAGACCAGGCCTGCCGGCAACGAGGCAAAATTGAACTGTCCGTATGGAGCACCGCCTCATTTTTTTCATAAGGAAACGCAGACAGAATAGTGGATTCGAGCGACGACACATCCTGCAGCATTTCCAATGCCTGATCGCTGTGGCAGGCGAAGATGACTTCATCGAAATTTGATTCGCCAGCATCCGTCACGATGGTGACATTATCCTGATTGCGAAGGACTTTGAGAACCGGGCTGCCTGTTACAATTCGTTCACGGAAAGTCGACACCAGCCTGTCGACGTAGCGCCGAGAACCTCCGGGGATTGTGTACCACTGCGGTCGGTTTGTCAGACTCAGCAGCCCGTGGTTTCGATAGAACTGCAAAATAAACTGGATCGGAAAATCCGCAAACGCACCCGTCGGACATGACCAGATAGCGGCTCCCATCGGCAACAGATAGTGATCCGCAAAACCTCGACCGTAGCCATTCTTCGCGAGGTATTCGCCGACGGTCATCGACGGCGATACGCAGTCCGCGTCCATTGTCCCCTGACGATTAAATCGCAATATGTCGGCGGCCATCTTCAAAAAGGAAGGTCGCAGCAAATTACGTTTCTGCGCAAACAGACCGGCCAGTCCTGATCCCGAATACTCCACGCCCGTCCGATCACAACGAACGGCGAAACTCATTTCAGTCGGAATGCCTTCCACGCCCAGCTGCGACAACAACTTCATAAAGTTCGGGTACGTCCGATCGTTGTAGACAATGAAGCCCGTGTCGACATCGTAATTGCGCCCATCAAGCTCAAACTGCCGCGTGTGACTGTGTCCGCCCGGCTGACCTTCCGCCTCAAATACCGTAACGTCGTAATTCCGACTCAGAAGCCGCGCACACGTGAGCCCCGAGATTCCCCCGCCGACAATTGCGATTTTCATTCTCTCAGGGTCTTTCTTCGCACAGTCAGACAGACACAAAACGTTCTCGATAAAAACAGCTGACTTTGAGTTTTAGCCTGTTTTATGCAGGTGGCCAGGAGTATTTTCTTTCGAATCGTTCAATTCGTGCATTCAGTCTTTGGCCAAATCCCACAGGCTGTCTACAAATTTCCGCCGGCCTATCCTTTGAATGTCCTCCGGTCTTTCGTGCTTTTTTGCATCCCATAGTGAGTCACACCCGTGAGCCAGTTCTTCTCTCCGAAAGAAGTCGCACTTGCGATCGGTGTCAGTGAATCATCGCTGAAACGATGGGTCGACAAAGGACTCATTCCTGCAGAGAAAACGGGCGGCGGACATCGTCGTCTGCAATTGGATGCCGTTTTGCGGTTCATCCGCGACGAAGGGAAAGGACTGGCAAATCCCGAAATCATTGGCTTGCCGGCGGAAACAGGCAAGATAGTGCCCGCCGGGGAGTCTGCTCAGGCGGAGTTCCTGCAGGCCATGTCCAGTGGCAATGAAGCGACGGCTAAAAGGATAATCCTCGACTTGTTTATCAGCGGCATGTCGGTCGCAAACATCTGCGATCTGGTCATCGCACCTGTGTTCGAGCGCATCGGCGACTTGTGGCGATGCGGCGATCTGGAGGTCTATCAGGAACGACGGGCCTGCGAACTCTGCGGACGGGTGATTCATGAACTGCGGCGTGCCGTCGGCTCTGGACCTGACGATGGACCTCTGGCTATCGGCGGTACTCTTGATGGAGATCCCTACACTTTGGCCACAAACATGTCGGAGGTCGTCCTTCGCGACGCTGGCTGGAGAGCAACATCACTCGGTCACATGCTGCCTTTCGACACTCTTCGAAAGGCCATTGAAAATGATCACCCTCATTTGATGTGGATCAGCGTCACAACGATCCGCGACACCGAACGGTTTATTGCCAATTTTAATGTTCTGTTTGACACAGCAACCTCCTTCGGATGTGCCATTATCGTGGGTGGCCAGGCGCTGACGGCCGACATTCGGCAGTCTCTCCGCTATACGACTTTTTGTGATAACCTGCGTCATATGGAGGCGTTTGCCAGAACCATTCGCCCGCGGGATCGCGTTGCGACACCCATCACAAGTCCTGAAGTGAAGTTCTGATTTTGCAGACCGCGGGCTCTGCTCTGGATCTCTTACAACCAGTCCGCCACAATTCGCCGCCTTGTCCGCTATTTGCGGTCGATAAAATCCCTAACCAATCAACAGCCACTTCAGTCGAACCTGTTGAATGCCTTCTGCCTGCTCAATCGAGAACCTAATCAAGTGACATCTGAAAATCTCCAGTATGACGCGATCCTTGTCCTTTCCTTCGGCGGCCCCGAGAAGCGAGAGGATGTCATCCCGTTCCTCGAAAATGTTCTTCGCGGCAAGCCTGTTCCTCGCGAACGCATGTTGGAAGTGGCCGAGCATTACTACCACTTTGGTGGTGTCAGCCCAATCAATCAGCAGTGCCGCGAACTGATCGCCTGTCTGCGCAGCGAACTGGATGAGCATGGGATTTCACTGCCAATCTATTGGGGCAATCGCAACTGGGAGCCATTCCTTAATGACACTCTGGTGCAGATGAAACGCGACGGAATCGAAAGAGCGATCACCTTTGTAACCTCAGGGTTCAGCTGCTATTCCGGCTGCCGCCAGTATCGTGAAAACATTGCCGCCGCACTGCAGCAGCCAGAAGCCACCGGGATCCATGTCGACAAATTGCGAGTCTTCTACAACCATCCGGACTCCATTGATGTGCTCACGGAGCAGGTTGGAAACGCGATTCGCAAACTGCCGGCAGAAGCTCAGGCTTCCGCTCATGTGGCTTTCACCGCTCACAGTATTCCCATGAGTATGGCCACGACGTCCGACTATGAAAAGCAGCTTCGGGAATCCTGCCGACTGGTGGCCGAACGACTGCAGCTGTCCTCTCTGCAATACAATCTGGTCTATCAAAGTCGCAGCGGTCGCCCGCAGGATCCGTGGCTCGAGCCTGATATTCTGGATTACCTGAAGCAGCTGAAATCCACAGGAATCGAAGACGTTGTGATTTCCCCGATCGGATTCTTGTCCGACCACATGGAAGTGCTGTACGACCTTGACGATGAGGCCCTGAAGTTCTGTCAGGAGCACGGCATCCGCATGTCTCGCGCCGCGACTCCGGGTAATCATCCAAAGTTCATCGGCATGATTCGCAAGCTGATTCAGGAACGTCTTAACGGCTGTTCAAAAGAATGCGTGGGGCAGTTTCCGGCCAATCATGATGTTTGCCCGGTCGATTGCTGTCCGGCTCCCGCCCGCCCAACAACCGGTCGCCCGGCCTCCGGTACTCCTGCCTGAAAACGCAGGCCACCCAAAGAAGCCCTGACAAAACCCGTGGCTGGACTTGAGAGTTCAGAAACCCGTCCGAATTTTTACGATTCCGCCTACAGGCGAGAGCTGTCACAGGTGGCGCACCTGCAGGCGTGCCACCGGCTACTGATTAAGATCCTTTCAGGATGAATCGCCGTTATTTCCAGCGGATATAGCCTCGCACAGGATTTGGCGTTAATCCCGAAGGGTCATCTCCCCCTCTGCACCGCGCAAAAAAAATCCGGCAGCGTTTGACCGCTGCCGGACTGTTTGGAAATTTTCCAACGTCGCTGTTTACTCGACGTCGTACTCGCTCTGCAGAGTTGCCAGAGCATCAGTGATCTGACCTTCGTTCAGGCCGCTGTCGCGAACGATTTCTGCACTGGCCGCATTGTTACCAGTCAGTTCTTTCGCCGAGGCACTGATACGACCAGATCCGTCGTAAGCATAAGTGATCTCGATCGGAGAGCCTTTTGGCAGGCTGGCTGGCAGATTGGTGATTCGGAAATCGCCAATCAGCTCACATGCTGCCGGATCCAGTGCATCGCCTTCAAGAATCTCAACGTGAATCCGCGCCTGACCATCACTGTTGGTTCCGAAACGCTGCTTGACGCTGTGGGGAAGCGGCGAGTTCTTCGGGATCATGATGTGATTGATCTTGCGAGTCTTGTCTTTCGGATCGCTGATCTTGATTCCGAGTGAGTGCGAGTTCACGTCGATCGTCCTGACGGAGTTCAGGCGTTTCTGAACCACATCAACAATGCCGCCAGAATTGATACCGTTACGAGCCTGAAGAATGGCCGCATGAATCGCAGCGCCTTCTGCAACCGCTCGTTCTGGAGCCAAAGCACGCGATGGTTCGCGCTGACAGACTTCTCGCAGCATCTGCTCCACAACCGGCATGTAGGTTGAACCGCCGACAAGGACCAGTTCGTCCAGCGTTCCAGGAGCAACGCCCGACTGCTGAAGTACCAGTTCGGTCGTGTCTTTGGTTCGCTGCAGAAGGTCGGCAGTCATGCGCTCGTACTCTGTACGAGACAACGAAACCGAAAGCGTGTTGCCCTTGTAGTAAACGCTGATCGGAACCTGAGTTTTTGTACTCAGATCGCGTTTTGCGTCTTCGGCTTCCTGATGGAAGGTGAGCATGGTTTCCGGATCTTCGCTGGGGTCCACTCCAAACTTGCGTTTGAACTGTTCTACAAGATGATCCGACAGTCGCTTACTCCAGTCGAGACCTCCCAGCATCACGTCCCCGTCAGTGGCGAGCACGCGGAAGCTGGTTGGCGTATATCGCACGACAGTCACGTCGAACGTACCGCCCCCAAGGTCGTAAACCAGAATGGTTCGCTCTTCAGCCTTAATATCAGCACGGCCCAGTTCGCCCTTGCTCCAGGCATAAGCCAGAGTCGCGGCGGTTGGCTCGTTGATGATGTCGATGACATTCAGACCGGCGATTCGACCGGCATCCTGAGTCGCTTTGCGGCGAACGTCGTTGAAATAATAAGGAACGGTGATCACCGCATTCGCGATCGGTCCGATGATCTTTTCCGCGTCCTGCTTCATCTTTTTCAAAATGAGTGCAGAGATGAATTCAGGGGTCAGTTTTTTGTTCTGATAAACGACATAGTAATTCTTGTTGCCCATCTCGCGCTTAATCGCTTCCACGATCGATTCAGGATTGGCAACGGAAATGCGTTCAAACGATGGACCAACGACGACTCGGTCTTCATCAAGCAACACCACTGAAGGAGTGATGTCGCGGCCGTCGGCGTTCTGCAGGACTTTGGGATTCCCATCATGATCCAGCATCGCAATCGCGCTATAAGTGGTGCCTAAATCGATGCCGACCGTATGTCCCTCAAGAAACTTCATCGTCGCCCTCGGACTCTTCATAAATGGAAAATACAGACCCTGTTGGAATCCGTCCGTAACACGCTGGCCGATCATGTGCCGTTGAAAAAGGCAGATGGAAACGGCTGACCACGCTTCCTGCAATGGCTGTTCCGGTATGAGCAACCATGCCGCACTCTCCGGAAGGCGTGGATTCTGTCACCGTCTCGCCTCCGATTCAAGCGGCAGATGTGGCGAATTGCGCACTCCAGGCAGACCTGCGCCGGATTTTCTGCGATTCGACCCTTTTAACGGTTAAATTGTCCCGCCGAGATGCCCCCGGGACCGCGAATGCCCGTGGCTGCCGCAACACCTCGACTTCCTCCCATGCGAATTTCAGATGCAAACCGGCCTCGGGCAATTACCGATCTTCGCTTGCCAGCAGGCGTCCTGAGGGACCAAAATGTGGCGAGTGAGACGCCGAAGTGACGAAAGTTGAGTGGCACGCTCTCACGTAATGGAGATCCATTGATATGTCGTCCAGAAAATCTTCCCAACACCGCAGTCGTCTCGGATTGCAGGCCACGGAACAGACTCGCCGTTCGTTTTTTACGACAACCCGCATGGGATTCGCCGGCCTTGCGATGGGAGCCATGCTGGCCAAAGACGGCATTGTCCGGGCCGACGCGGTAGCAGACTGGCAGGCTCCGAACGGCATTCCTCACAAGACGCCCAAAGCCAAAAGCGTCATCTGGCTTTTCATGAACGGGGGCGTCTCCCAGGCAGAGTCCTTCGATCCGAAACCAGAACTGTCGAAGTACGCAGGGAAATCCATCAATGAAACTCCTTATGCCGACGTTCAAAATCCGGAGAAGCTGAAGCTTGCTCGTGTCACAGTGATCAATGACGCCAACGGTCAGCAGCGAAACAAACTCTATCCGCTGCAGGTCGGCTTTCGAAAATACGGCCAGTCGGGTATTGAACTCAGCGACTGGGTTCCCAACGTCGGCAGTTGCGTTGATGATATTTCCGTGATTCGTTCGATGTACACGACCGACGATAATCACGGGGCTCAGACCCAGTTTCATTCGGGTCGACATATGCTGGATGGCGAATTCCCAACACTCGGCGCCTGGGTCCATTACGGTCTTGGAAGTCTGAACGACAATTTGCCCCAGTTCATTTCGATGGGCAACCGTGAATACTGGAATGCCAGAGATGGGCACTATCTGGGCCCGGCTCATGATGCTGTTCCCATTCGCATCGATCCGGCCAATCCGCTCGACTTCGGAAAACCGATCGAAGGGATTTCCTCCGAGGAGCAGCGCGTTGGCTTCGAACTCGTCGGGCGGCTCAATCAAATCAAATCAGGCCAGTACCCAAACGATGCGGCTTTGAACGCCCGTATCAAAGCTTACGAACTCGCCTTCCGCATGCAGACCTCTGTGCCGGATGCGCTGATGCTGGATT
The DNA here is from genome assembly GCA_003669615.1 of Planctomycetota bacterium. Classification (GTDB taxonomy): domain Bacteria; phylum Planctomycetota; class Planctomycetia; order Planctomycetales; family Planctomycetaceae; genus SXXK01. Next base: position 31 of record QWOO01000304.1, on the reverse strand, counting down.
CAGAAACTCAGGCGACTCACGAGATGTATGT
>QWOO01000031.1 GCA_003669615.1 Planctomycetota bacterium | reverse complement strand
GAGTGTATGCCACGAGAGCGTGCATGCCATCCTCGACGTGGTGCTGCGAGAGGAGACGCAGGCCCTCGACGCGAATCCCGTCAGCGAACATCTCGCCGCTCGGCGCGGGCTGGACGATCGCCTCGTGAATGGCAGGCAGCAGAGGCTTGATCTCTTCGGATGAGAGATGGCGATAGACAGAACCAATGCTGCCGCGAGCACGTCCATCCTCGTTCTTCAGTCCGGCCCGTACGGCATTGTAGAGGGCGGGGCGATCCACGCCTTCCAGTGAGCGACCGAGCATTCCATCGCGGTCAAACAGCGCGAAGGAGAGATAGCGCTGCTGCATCCCTCGGGGGTCATTCTTCACATCGACCCGAGCCAGCAGTTCGAGCAGTTGCGGCACCGCCTTCGTGGCCGGCGCGCCGATAGCAGCGAGTGCTTCAGCGGCCTTGCTGCGGAGCCAGAGGTCTGGATGCGCCAGCGTCTTTTGCAGAGCCTCCACGGCGGGAGCTCCACGTCCGCGAAGGAAGATCAAACCCTGACAGGCTCCGTAACGAGCGTCGAGGCTGGGAGAATCGAGCATCTCGACCAAAGGCGTCACGAGAGCGTTCTTGCGGCGTCCCAATGCCATCGCTGCTCGTTCACGCACGACGGGCGACCAACTGCGAAGCCGCTCGAGGAGTTGTTCGTCGCTCAGCGCATCGTAGAAACTATCGCGGTCTTTGTTGTTCCAGCCACGACCGTCGAGGATGAGTGATTGGGCGGCGGCGGCATCGAGTTGCGTTACTGCAGCAGGCTGTTTACCAGTGAGATAAAGCTTCTTCAGCGGCATGGCGTAGGCCAGCAGATAGCCGCCAGTGCTGTCCCATCCCGCGTAGCTGTCTTCTTCCGGTTCCGGCGGACCCTGGTGCTGGAAATTTCCGTTAGCACCGCGGGCGAGGTCAAAGTACCAACTTCCGAACTCAGCCATCCAGGCTCCGGTCGCATTCGGGCCGGACTGTGCAACACCTGGCATCGCCCAAAGGATGTTGAAGAAATTGCCGGTGTGTCCCGTGTCCCGCTCCGGTCCGTGGGAGGCAACGCTCATGCGTGAGAAGAACTCCGCGCCTTTCGATTCACCGAGCAAGTTGAACAGCATGGCGGCCATTCCACACTTGCCGTTGTCCTCGTGGTTCTCAATCCAGGGATGATGGTCGCCATAAGGAATCGCTCCTTTGCCGATGTAAAAGCGCAGGAACCTGGCACTGCGTTCAATCGCCAGATCCAGAGCGGGATCCTTCACACCCGCCTCACGGGCCATCACCAGTGAGATCGTCAGGGGCAAACCTGGCGAATTCATCATCCCGTAGCCGCCGAGACGGCCGTCGGGCCGCGCGAACCCGTGTCCCCAGGAACCTACCGCGCTTTGACCATTGGCGGCTTCGAGCGCGAGCCGAGTTAAGCCGGGCATGACCGAATCATCGCCCGTTGCAATCTTGTATTCGACAAGGAACATCATGACGTACCCGTAATACCAGGTTGCCATTCCGTCGGTGCTGTAGTTCGCGGCCCACTCGGTTTCCTGCTTGATCAATGGGAGGTAGTTCGGGTCGCCGCTGGCTAACAGGGCGAGCGCGTTGAGCGATCGGGGAATAGGATCCTGCCGCTCGGCATAGGAAGGATCCGCTATCCGCTTTGCAAGATCCCTGCAACCTCTTTCCAGAATGAGTTTGGACTTCGGGCAATCGTAGGGAGCCGTGGCGCTATAAGTTCCGAACACCGGAAGCTTCACAACAACTTCCTCCGAGCTGCCCGCGCGCGACCGAGTCAGGCTGAGATTCCCCTGGCCTGCTTCTGATTCAGCAAGAGTCAGAGCTTTGCCCATTTCAGTGCGTGGGTCAAAGGAAAACGGCTTGCCACCGACGCCAAGAATCGAGTCACCAACAAGGAAGACGCCGTCAGCAGGAGAACCATCCTCAACACCGGTGATCGCGATTTCGCGGGCATCGGATGTGACCATTTTGTCACAACGAATCCAGCCTCGCAGGCCTGTGGCCCCCAGACTCCAGTCATGTTCCGCACCTGCGACGATGCGTGAGCCGTACGCCGCGAAAACGACAGTGAGCATGAAGAAAACGACTATCTTTTTCATGCGGAATTCGCCTTCTGGAGTCAACCCAAAACTGCATTCACAACCTTGCCTTCAACATCGCTGACTCGATAGTAACGCCCAGAATGGCGAAACGTCAGTCTCTCGTGATTCATTCCCGGAAGATGCAGGATTGTCGCGTAGAAGTCGGGGATGCGGACCGGCGCTTTCGTTACCTTCATTCCATCGTCGTCGATCTCTCCAGACACCATGGCCTGTTTGACACCCGTGCCGGCCAATCAACAACTGAAGGCCCCTGCATGATGACTCGTACCGGGACGTTTTACTTGTCGAACGACGTTTTGATGCTGTGGGTGGCTGGTAGTGGTTCGTTGGTTGACGTGCAGACATGTCGTGGCAGGCGGCGAAGTTCAGCTCGGCAGGCAGGACCGATCAAACACTGCTGCCCGCCAGGCACGATCTGCCGAAATCCGCGACGGCAACACTTTCGTCTGCAGTGAGCACGAGCGTTTGCATTTGGCCGGGTTTCGCACGAAACTGCAGGGGTCCGATGTTCCCCACCTTCAAGCTTACTGGTTCCCCATGCGCGGCCCTGTTCTGGATCGAGAAGAGTACATCGAGCAGGAGTACTTCTTTCGAGTCTATCGAGAGCGGCTGATGGAGAACGTGCCGTCTCAGGAAATCCTGAAGACGATCTCGGAAGAGATTCTGGCAACAACTCGGTTGCCGATGGCCATCGATTTTATGCGGGCCGAGATTCTGCATAGCGGAAAAATCAGCACCGCCATGTTTCGGCTGCCCCACTATTTCGCCCCATTTCAGGCTTATGTGATCAGCCGAGCCGAAGAAGATGAATCTCGATTTGAGCAGCTCACAGCGCTGAAGATTCTGGAAAGCGAAGCCCGCTATCGATCGACGTCCGCATCAATGCCGGGCTTGTTTATTTTTCAGCTGGAATGCATCGCACGCAATCGGCTGGGCTATTCCGAAGGCCTTAAAATGATGGCGGCCGATCCGCTGTATTCCGAAGAATGGGGCCGCTGGATCACGCGTCTGGCCGGTTCGCTGGGAGAACGCGAACTTGCCGAAATCGTGTACGGAGCCTCGCAGCACCTGATCAATCGCCGCGCAACAACTCGCAGCCCGGGCGGCGCAGCAGCACCGAAGACAGAAGAGCCGGCACCGGAAAAAGTCCCTACGGCACTGTTTGGCGATCAGGAAGGTCGTATCGCAAAGGCCAACATTGGGCGTGACCCGCTGTACTTCTTTGCCGCATTGCAGCGGCAGTTGAGTTATCCCGCGGTGCCTCGATCCAATCAGGCCGAAGCAGATGAGAACAAGAAGCTTCCGCCGTTCCTTGAGGCTCGTCTGAACAAGATCGAACAGCGACTCAAGATCACGGAGATGGAAGCGAAAGGCGGCATCGACCTGACTCGATTCTACAAACAACCGGACGGCGAAACGCCTAAGTTTGAGAGCATGCCGTAAACGAGAGGCTAACTGCCGTACGAGACTTTGCGGGATCGTGACTCACTTTGAAGCTTCGTTCCGAAGATCCGGCTGTCGCTGAGTCGCATCCCGACCTGCCATTGCATAAAACCCGTGCACAGCCAACCCGTGAGCTTTTAGAAACTCAAAGCGCCAGCGTGTGACTTTGATCGCACTTCAGCTCACACCCGGAAGTGATGAGTCGAGCATCGGACTCCGTGACAAGGAACTTCGACGCCGACAGGATGAACAGCGCCGTGCCATTTGATGTACTTTCTTAACCCCTTGATTCCGTCTCGAGAAGAACAGAATTTCAGCCATGTCCAATCAGGTCGAAGCCAGCATTTACGATTATCCCAAGTACTACGATCTGTTGTTCGGATCCGATGTTGCGTCCGAATTTCGATTTCTGAAAGCCTGTTTTGCAAAGCATGCCGGATGCGAGATCAAACGGATCTTCGAACCGGCGTGCGGCACCGGTCGCCTGCTGATTAAGCTGGGTCGATCGGGTTATGAAGTCCTTGGGAACGACCTGAATCCTAAAGCCGTGGACTTCTGCAACGAGCGACTGCGCCGCTATGAACTTCCGGAATCGGTGGTCGTGGGCGACATGTCAGACTTCAAAGTCAAAAAGAAGTTTGATGCGGGATTCAACATGATCAATACGTTCCGCCACCTATCCACAGAAAAGCAGGCCGTTGGCCATCTGGAATGCATGGCAAAGGCCATGAACAAAGGCGGCATCTATGTACTGGGCATCCATCTCGAGCCTACCGACTGCCCGGCGATGCAGGAAGAAAGCTGGTCTGCACGAAGAGGCAATCTGGTGGTCAATTCCTACATGTGGTCCAAAGGCATCGATCGCAAGACGCGTCTGGAACATCTCGGTCTGCACGTGGACGTGTTCACTCCGACAAAGCGAATGCGCATTGTCGACCATATGGAGTACCGGACTTACACGAAGGCTCAGTTCATGTCGATGCTGAAGAAAGTTCCTCAGCTTGAGATCGCTGAAACTTACGACTTTGCCTACGACGCCCGCAATCCTCAGCCAGTCACCGGCAAGACGGAAGACGTAGTTTACGTGCTGAAGAAGAAGTAAGAACGCCTGACGAAATCTGCGAAGACGCTCTTCGAGCAATTGTTTTCGCGGAATTCACGAATGCGAGCGGAAGCCCGTGACGGTTTTGTTCGAGCCTCGAACGCAATCCCCTGGCACAATCAGACGCAGCTGTTGCGTCTGATTGTGCTCTGATCTCTCAGAACGGGTTGTCCCCTTCGCTGTCGTCATCCAGGTACTCATCGTCGTCATCGTCATCGTCATCGTCATCTTCTCCGTCGTCAGTCAGAGAATAGCGAGCACCCTGCCAGACGGGACCGGGAACGTCGGTGTAGGATTCTTCGCTTTCCAGAACTTCCTGCACAGTCGCTGGCAGATCCCAGCACATGGCCTGAAACTTGAGTGCCGTTTCGCGGGCTTCGTCTTCTGTTTGTGCCAGCACACCCCATTCGGTGATGTACGAATCCCAGTCCTGCTGATCGCACAGCCGATCGGGATCAGCATTCCAGGTATCGTCCAGCGGTTGATGAACAAGACAGCGAAACAGTCGCACATTATCCAACGGACGTGCGTCCTCGGATTCACGTTGCCATTGAAACCAAGTTTCCGGCATCAGTCCCGAACGGAGCAGGCGACGTTCAATACGTGCCACGAGAGCCTGATCTTCCAGAACTTCATCCGCCACAACGGCCAGCCGCTGCATCAGTTCCATAAGTCCGGTCGGTGACAGAAAATCAACCTCATGCAGCGGAGTTGTCAACGCAACCTCCAAATGCGGCTGCGCGCCGACCAGATCCTTCATCTGGAATTTAATGGCCGCTCGCATGAGTTCCAGATGCCAGCCGGTGGCTTCGGCAAGTTTTTCTTCACGATCGATACATGTCAGTGCCGACGCGTATTCGCCCTGTTCGTAGTAGCACACGCCGCGGTAGTAGTTCGTCCAGAGATTCTCGCCGGCCAGTTCTTCAAACTTCTGCAGATACGTCAGTGTCGCATCGTACTGTTTCAGTCGGAACGCCAGCATGGCCGCATCAAACGCCACCTGTGCATCGTCGCTGCCTTCGCGAAGACTCAGATCCAGCACGTGCAGAGCATCACGAGGACGATCAGTGTTGTTGTAGAGATCGGCCAGTCTCCGGACGATATTCCCGTCTGTACGATCAAGCCTGAAGGCACGCGCGAAGCAGCGTTCTGCTTCGCCATTGTTGTCCTGCGATGCAAAGTGATCGCCCGCGCGAAGAAAGTTGCGAGCCTTTGACGGATCAAGCTCCATCGACTTGCGGAACAATTGTTCGGTTCGTTCGGACGTGATCTTCTCTGCAAGCTCTTCGTTTCCAGAAGCACGCAGCGAGTCACCCAGTGTCCCCAGCAGCGAAAGGACGACTGATCGATCGCGATGCGGGCCGGCGAGTGTGTTGGCCCACTTCCAGACTGCTTCACCATTCTCACCGCTGCCGACGAGATATCCCATCAGATGCAGAATGCCGGCCACGTCCTCGTGATGAGTGACCTTCGACGCGTCCATCTGCAGCACATCCGCATGCAGTTGCTCGAAGCCTTCATCCGTCGGATTTTCCATCAGCTCGGTCATGCGATTTCGCAGCGCCGTCACCTGCGAAGCCAACGGTGAAGTTGCTTCAGCGGAATTTTCGTCATCCGGGGAATCCGGATCGGATTCGAATTCTTCCGGGGCTGGCACGACAGGAGTTAACGCGACCGAATTCACGCCGTCCGCAGTCACATGACGAGGTGTTGAGGCAATCGCCAGCAATGAGGGATGCTCACTGTCCAGCAAATGTTGCAGACGCCGCAGGGTCAGATAATCGTTCGCGGTGCGAGCTCGCTGCTCAAGTTGTCGCGCGAGAGCATCGGCCTGCTTTTGATCACCAGCCAGTCGCTTCATCGCGATCAGCCGCAGGCGGGTTTCGAACCATAAATGAGTGCCATTGCACTTTTGCAGTCGCTGATCCCATTTCGTCAGAAGCGCGGAAGCCTCTTCCCAGTTCTGTTCGCGAACCGCCAGCAGGGCGCGATTCAGGTCAATTGTGTTTTCAAAGACCGGACATTCTTCCGGAGACGGCAGTTCGGAGAACACTCGGTCAGACGCCAGCAGTGGATCCAGACCTGCGGCGATTCGAATTGTATCCCGCAGCAGCAGTGTTCGCACACGCGACTCAAACTTCAGCGATACCGCTTCACCGTCGGTAAATTCCAGCGCCCGATCCATCGTTGAGAGTGCCTCATCGAAGCGACCATGAAGAGCCTCCAGCCAGGCGAGCTTGCTCGACGCCAGCCAGCGACGGTCACCACGGTCTGACCAGCCGCTGTCCTGTTCCATCACCAGACGGCACTGATGTCCGGCAATGTCCGGATCATCGGCCGACAGATACACATCGCACGCATACTCCCGAAAACAACTCACGCAGCCCGTCTTGCCGGTGCGGCGACAAATCTGAAGTCCATCGGCAATGCACGCGTGCATGCCTTCAGAGTTGTATCCTTCCAGCTGTCCGGTCGCTTCCGCCAGATTTTCGTAAGCGCAGGAACTCATGGAGTACACGAGGTACTCATATTGGTCGCGCGGGAAATCTGACTGAATCTGGCGCAGCTGTTCTTCATCTTCCAGCAGAGCGATCAATTCCACCGCGCGTTCGCGCATGGTTTGGAAATCAAAAAGATACTGAGCCTGGTCCATCTGAAAGAATGTGCCCGTAACATACGCCTGTGCGCGGTGTTCCACTCGCCCACGTCGACGGAGTTCCCCGTACAGGCGAGACGAACTGGCAAATCGGCACGTCGGGATCATCTCACCGGCGCGCTCCTGAAGGTCTTTAAGCTGCTGATCAATTTCTGGTTCATTGCCGGACGCGGACACTCGAATTCTCCTCACAAGACAGGACGGCGTCAGAAGACCTGCCACCGCGGGCGGCATTATCGGTCACCAGACCCGGATCTGTACAGCGATGCGGGAACACAGAACCGGCTGCGATGAGAGGAACCGCCTGGGGCAGTCGCGTTTAGTTGTGAAGATGGAAAGATGGGAGGGCGAGGCTCGCCCTTCAAAGAATCGCCCTTCAAAGCGCTAACACCGAAATCCGAGACTGCACCCGAACCGCCCCGGGAGGCCAGTTTTGTTGGTCGATTTAAAGCAATGAGACGAGAGATCCTCTAAACTGCAGCCGGTTTGGCCCGGCCATCTGGCATGCCCGGAGCAGCGTTGTTGTCATCGCTCGGGGCAGACGCAGAGCGGCTCAAACGGCGCCGAACATTCGTATTTCAAGAACACAGCCTTTGGTGAAGGTCAATTATCGATGGTATCTCTTGCTGGTCAGACGTTTCTGTGTTTTATTGGCGACGACTACGAAGATCTGGAAGTCTGGTATCCCAAATTTCGCCTGATTGAAGCGGGCGCGGAATTTCATCTGGCCGGTCAGGAAGCCGGAAAGAAGTATATCGGAAAGAATGGTTACCCGTGCGTGTCGGACATGGTGATCAAAGGCATTCGCGTGGCCGACTACGCTGGCCTGATTTGTGCCGGTGGCTGGATGCCGGACAAGCTGCGGCGCGATCCGGAAGTCCTGCGGATCACTCGTGAATTTTCTCAGGCGGGCAAGTTGGTCGCGGCCATTTGTCATGGCGGATGGATGCCAATTTCGGCCGGCGTCTACAAGGGCGTGAAGGTGACTGGTTCACCGGGAATTAAGGACGACCTGATCAACGCGGGTGCAATTTTTGAAGACGCGTCAGTCGTTGTGGATCGTCATTTTGTCAGCAGCCGAAAGCCGGATGATCTGCCCGATTTCTGCAAAGCGATCCTGCAGGTCTGCGGAAAATAATTCGTCGGACTCAACAGATATTTTATCCTGACCACACCCTGAATCACTCCAGCCCCCCTACTCGGAGAGTTCATGAAAACT
>QWOO01000104.1 GCA_003669615.1 Planctomycetota bacterium | reverse complement strand
GCCGGCACTGGCCGGCGATCAACGTTCCCACATTGCGGAGGAATCCAGGGGACCCACTGCAAATCAAGACAACATCCAAAGCCTTCACTACGGCACCTCTTAAATCGTTCAATGTTGCAATCCATCAACAGAAGTTGCTTCCGCGACAGTGATTCTTCAGTAGAACAAAAAGGGTGCCACACCTTGAACAAGAGTGTAAACCATGTAAAACGCTGTGTTTTATGTGTACGCTCTGCGATACGGCGTTGCTCGACGGGGACAACTGTTGCCTTTTCACCACCGTGCAGGTCTCCCTGCACGGATACCACATACGCAGTCTCACAATCTTTCGTGCGACATTCGATTCACCGATCATCCTGAGTCAGCCGGATTCTCAGCCGACACTTATTGTCCTCGCGGGCCTGATTTCCCTATTATGAGCTGGCTGATTCCGGAGACCGGCCAGAGGAATGTGCGAGTCGTTGTCTGCGGTTTTGCGGACAATGCAGCGGTTGGATTGATCACGGAGCGAATCATGTATCGTGTCCTGTATGCTGTCATTTGCAGCCTGTTCTGCACGGGAGTCTATGCGGCTCCGCAAGAGGCCTCACCGCGTGCCCGGATCATCATCAATGAAGTCAATTCGTCCATTGTGCTGGGAAGTGACCGAAACACTCGACTGCTGCGACTTGCGCTGCGAGTGTCGCTGACGAATGAATCCGTTGAACCGATCACGGTGGTAAGGAACCAGTTTCAACTGTTCGCAAATGGCCAGACGGTGACCGAAGCTGCTCCTGAAGCTGGTGATGACTTTGTGCAGAAGACCGTGCAGCAGAAGCAAGCGGCCTCCGGATGGCTCTGGTTTTCAGGCATCCCCCTGAACGGCGAAGAGACTCCTTTAACTTTGCAGTGGACGCTTTCGAAACCGCGATCGCTCGATGCGAAGTCGGAACCTGGTTCGTCAACAGATCTTGAAGAGCCAAAAGAAGAATCAGAAACGCAGCCGGATCCGGCGGACGCTGTGACCGTCAATCTGACTCAGGAACTTCGTAAGCTGAACGCCGTGGAAAAGTGGCGCATCGGTCCTGATGGTGAACTTCAGGTGCTGGCCGTACATCGCGATCTCGATGTGCTTGCCGCATGGTCGATTGTTGATGAACTCAAGAATCTGTCCGCGGGTGGAATTCAACGATTGTTGCTTGTGCCCGCCTCCGGTACTCAGCCTGCGGTGACCGATGAGTTCTCACTGTGGCTGTCGTCCATGACCGAAGGCGGGACGGCGACACAGGGCCAGCCGTTGCCTGTGCCGATGCCACGTGCCGAGGTGACTTTCAAGTCCGTGTCTCTGGCCAGCTTTCCAGAGGTGGCCGGCCGACCTTTTCGATCAGGTCGGCGCGGAGTGCAGCAGTTTCGCAATGTGGATGATGCGGTCAGTACTGCGTTGACTCCGTTGTATCGCTTCGTTCCTGTGGAACAGGCGATCGCGGATTTAAGCAACTCGCATGCAGGGATCCGTCGAGCGGCCATGGCCGGAGCGGTGGATCGACTGACGGCCGAACAGGCGACAGCGATCCTCGAGAGGGCTCATAGCGGTTCCGAAAGTCTGCAGCTGGAAGTGGCCTCTTATCTGAATCTGATTCCCGGCCGAGCGTCAGTGGATGCTCTTCGCGAAATGTGTCTGGGTGACAATGCCAAAGTTTCGGCGGCTGCACTGAGGTCGCTGGCCCAAAGTCGCGATGAATCTGCGGAAGACGCGATGGCGGAAATTTGGAAAGCCGGCAGGACGACGCCCGCATTGCAGTCAGCCATGGTGGAAGCCATCGTCGAATCTTTGGACGACCGATGGCTACCGCTGGTTACTGACTATGTTTCTGATTTCCTCCAGCAGGCTACTCAACCGGATTCAGCAACGATACCGGTCGATTCTATCGCCGGAGCTCTGCTGTTTCTCCACAAACGTGACGGTGCGACAACAGATGCAGAAGTGCGGAAACAGATTTTGAATGTTCGTAATCCGTCCATTCAGGATATCTTTCTGCAGCATTTGATGCAGACGAATCAACCAGCCAATGAAGCCATCATCCGCGAATGCGTCACGACGCGACTGGATGAAGGACAGATATCGCCAGTCGTTGCCAGCGCTGCGGCGGTGTACCGAGATCCTGCATGGACCGATGCACTGCTGACCGGCTTCACCTTGGCAAAGAACGACAATCGTGCGTCTCCGCAGTTCTTCCACGCGGCTCTGGAGTGTGCTTCCAACGAACAACTGGACAAGCTTGCGCAGAAACTCGACGGCTTCAACGTTAACCAAAGGGCCGAACTGCTTCAGCATCTCGCAAGGACCAATCACCCGAACTGGCGAACCTGCGCGGCACAACTGCTGACCAAGCCAAACGAACGTTGTAGTGAAGTAATTCAACTGCTGGCTCAGGATGCATCGGAAGAATCACTGTTGATTCTGAGGAATCGGCTGGAAAGCTACGTCGCGGGGCTCGAAGGGACCTCAGATGCGTCGGTAGAAGGACAGCACTTCTTTCAGACGCTGATGGTACATCTGTCGATGTTTGTTCATCCGGAATGTCGGCGAGTGGTGAATCGGATGTCTCGAAATGCCAGCGTCTATGTGAGTGAACGAGCGTCGCGATTGAAAGCCGATTCTTTCCGGCGGTCACCCGCTTTTCGACTGATGCTGACGGAAACCCAGCAACGTCGCGACGGTAAGAATGCGGAAGCTGATCAGACTCTGAATGACTGTCTGGATCTGGACCCGCTGCTGCCGGAAATCTATGTGCGTCGTGCTTCAATGCGGATGCACGCGGAACAATTCGCGGAGTCCATGGTCGATCTGAAAATGGCCGATCAGCTGTCTCCGGAAGACATCGAAGTGCAAAGCATGATCGGACTCGTCATGGTTCGGCTGGACGACATCTCAAACGGACTGCAGTTTGCCGAAGAGACCATCGCAATGGCTCCTCAGGATTGGACGAGTCTGTACAACGGAGCATGCACGTTTGCACGCGCAACTGAAAGCAAAGTGCCCACGCCCGAGGACCGTCAGAAGTTTGCGGACCGAGCAGTCGAACTGCTGCGGCAAACGGCCGTGTTGAAGTTCAATGATTCGGAGCACATGCTGAAAGACGCAGACCTTTTTAGTCTGCATCAACATGCGGAATGGCAGAACATTGTGGGACTGGTGAACGCGAATAAAGATCCGGCACCCGAAGCACCGCAGAAGGATCAGTAATTGGCTTCTGACTTTTGCCCTGCCACGACTCCACCTTGAGGCAGCACGGGCATTCCTGCCCGGCGAAACACGGGCGGAAAACAGGCAAAAAAACATGTCCAACCTGCGTTTTGACCTCTAAACAAACACTAACGTCCGATTTCAGCCAACGGGACAGGATCTGTCCCGGGCTGAAATTCGCTGTCAACAAAGGTCACGTATCAGCGATCAGTGAGCATGGTCATGAGCTTCGTGATCGTCGTGAGGCACGGTACCTGAGTATGGTTTTCCATTGATGGTAATGCTGAGCCTGGCGGCCGAAGACTCGTGCAGGGCCTCGAGCAGTTCTTTGCTGGCCAAAGAATACTCGCTGAATCCGCCTTCTGCTCCTTCAGTTTTTGCCGCCAACGTAAACTGAGCCGGCTTGTCGCCCTGCTTCACGTTGATCAGCACCTCCGTAGACTCGGACTTCGCAGCTTCCTTAGCCTTAGCATCCAATAGGTACACAGTCAGCACGCCGGCTGTGTCGTCATGCACAACCTCGGCGTGGAATTCCTCCGCACCCAGTTCAACCAGTGCACCGTGATGCGGTCCTTCCTTCGGATGGTCATGCTCACCGGGAGCATGATCATGGTCGGCGTGCTGATCATGAGTCGCAGCCGTGTCGGTGCCGGGCCCTTCATTGCAGCCAAGGGTGAAACCAAAGAGCGTCGCAAGCGACAGCGACACAACAGCAGACGATTGAATTTTCATAGACGCGTTCCTTTAAGGTAAACTGGAGCTTCTTGTGAGTTGATAACAGAGTTGAACAAGTGGACGGACAACGATCAAACCGCGTGGGAATGTTCTTCGGTGAGTTCGATTGCTGTCACGGATTCTGCGACTCGTTCGGCAGCCTTCAGACCAAACAGCCAGAATAAAGCCGGATGAACGAAGAAGTCCAGCAGCGTAGAACTGATGACGCCGCCCAGAATAACAGTCGCAACGGGGTAAAGAATTTCTTTGCCGGGCTGGTCAGCGGCCAGCACAAGCGGAATCAGACCAATGCCAGCGGTAAGCGCCGTCATCAGTACTGGCGCCAGCCGTTCCAGTCCGGCTCGGACGATCATTTCTTTCGACCACGATTCTCCTTCGAACTTCACCAGATGCAAATAATGATTCAGCAGCAGAATTCCGTTACGAGAAGCGATCCCCGCCAGCGAAATGAAGCCTACCATCGCTGCGATCGTCAGAGTCTGATGAGTCAGCACAAGGGCGGCGACAGAACCGATGAATGCCATCGGCAGAGCGGCCATGACCTGAAGCGAAAGATTGACCGATCGAAACATCGTGAACAGGACCAGGAACACTCCAAACATTGCGACCAGAAACAGCAGTCCCAGCATTCGCGACGCCTTTTGCTGGCTCTCAAACTGACCGGCAAATTCGATGTAATAACCCTGCGGCAATGTCTCCTGAATCGTCTTCAGTTCCTGCTGAATTTCCTGCACGACATCGACGAGTCCTCGTTCAGCCACATTACACTGAACGACAATTCGTCGACGAACCTTTTCGCGGTTGATCGTGTTTGGTCCACCCGATTCATAAATCCTGGCGACAGCCTCCAGCGGAACCTGACCACCTTCCGGCAGATCGATTGCCAGCCGACGCAACGTGTCGAGATTTTCTCGGGCATCTTCCTCCAGCCGCATCACCAGATCAAAAGATCGCTGCCCCTGTAGAATCTCAGACACACTGTGACCGTTCATTGCTGTTTCAATGAACTCATTCACATCTGCAGTGTTCAACCCATATTGCAGCAGGCGGTCACGATCCAGTTCAATCCGCAACTGAGGTACGACGGTTTGTTGTTCGACGATCAGGTCCTTCACGCCCGGCACCGACGAAATCGCGGCCTGCACTTCCGCAGCCTTCCGCCGCAGCAATTCCAGGTCATCCCCAAAAATCTTGATGCCAATCTGAGCCTTCACACCGGACAGCATATGGGAAATCAAATGCGAAATCGGCTGTTCGACGGCAGTGACAACTCCGGGGATATCGGCCATCGCCTCCCGTAATTCCTCCAGCTGCTCCTCGCGATTTCGCGTGGACAGCGGATCCATCTCCAAAATATACTCGCTCGCGCTGACCGGCTCTGCGTGCTCATCCAGTTCCGCGCGACCGGTCCGTCTCACGATAGAAACGACATCGGAGATTGTCTGCAGTCTCTCTTCGATGGTTCGGTTGATGGAAGTGCTCGTCGAAAGTGAGGTCCCCGGCGGTAACAGCACATTCAGTTGCACGGCCCCCTCATTGAACGGTGGCAGAAAGTCCCTATCGAGTCGTATCACGAATAGCCCGGATACGGCGACAGCAACGATCACGACGACGAGATTGGAACGCGGATACGCAAGACTGAATCGGATTACTCGTTCGGCGATCCATTTCAAGCGTCGCAGCAGCGGTCCGTCCTTTTCTTCGTGTCCGCCAGTGGCGTGGCCAAGCAGCCAATACGAAAGCACCGGAGTCGCAGTCAGGGACACGATGAGCGACGAGAAAATCGAAACGACATACGCAACTCCCAGCGGCGTAAACAATCGACCTTCCATGCCTTCCAAAGCGAACAGTGGCACGAAGACCAGACAGACAATCAAGGTGCTGAACACAATCGAATTTCTCACCTCCGTACTGGCTCGGTAAACGACCAGCAACGGCGGAAGTGGATTTGCCAGCTCCCGGTTCTCTCGAAGCCGACGAAAAATGTTTTCAACGTCGACAATCGCATCATCGACCAGTTCACCAATTGCAACGGCCAGTCCACCGAGCGTCATCGTGTTGATCGACATGCCGGTGATTTTAAAAACGATCACAGTCATGACCAACGACAGCGGAATCGCAGTCAGCGAAATGAAGGTGGTGCGGAAGTTCATCAGAAAGAGGAACAGAATTATGACGACCAGAATGCCGCCGTCGCGGAGGGCTTCAATCACGTTATGGATCGCTCGGTCGATGAATGATTCCTGCGAGTACATGGGTTCGATGCGAAAGTCGGCAGGCAACGTTGTTTTCAGCTCCGCCACCGCCGCCAAAATCTGTTTTGTGATCGCTCGTGTATCCGCGCCAGGCTGCTTGCTGATAGTGAGTACCACCGCTGGTCCGCCGTCAAATCGATTAGCCGCAGAGGCAGAGTTGGCACTATCGGATGCCGCCTCGGGCTGTCGAATGAATGCACTGCTGTCACCGCGTTTGGCCTGAGGCGCCTCGACAACGCGAGCCACCTGCGCTAGCGCCACGGGTCGACCGTCACGGATCGTAATCACGATTCGTTGCAGATCTTCCAGCGTCTGAATTCTTCCCAGTCCTCGAACCAGCAACTCGTTGGGTCCCTGTTGATCGAGATAGCCACCCGTAGCGTTCTGATTGCTGCGCAGCAGAGCTTCACGAATCTGGCTGAGCGTGACTCCGTAACGTTGCAACGACGACGGATCGATCAGCACCTGAAACTGCTTGCGGCCGCCTCCCATGGTAAAGACCTGAGCAACGCCGGGAATTGTGCGCAGACGCTGGCCGATAACCCAGTCGGCCTGGGTCCTTAAAGCAACCGGGTCCGTAACGCCATCAGTGCTCCAAATTCCAAGCACCAGAATCTGCCCCATGATTGAAGAGACAGGGCCCAGCTGCGGACGAATTCCCGGTGGCATGCGTTCGCTGACGGCAGCCAGTCGTTCATTGACGATTTGTCGGTCTACATAAATGTCCGTACCAAAATCGAATTCGACATTGATAATCGACAGGCCGATTCCTGACGTACTGCGAACGGCCTGTACGCCTTGCGCCCCGTTGAGCGCCGTTTCGAGCGGGAAGGTGACTTGAGTTTCCACTTCCTCCGGTGCAAGCCCGGCCGCTTCCGTCATGACGACGACTCGCGGCCGATCGAGATCCGGAAAAACGTCGATCGGCATGTGAATTGCCGCCCAGGATCCATAACCCAGCAGAAAGATTGCAACCGCCAGTGTGAGCAGTCGCTGATGCAGTGCAAATCGAATAATGGCGTTTAGCATGAGAAGAATTATCAGATGAGAGGCAAATGCGTAGTGTCAGCCGCCGGACTTCCGAGCCTGCCTTAATGATTGTGGCCAGCGTGCGGATCCACAGCGCCTCCCGCCTTGTTTCGGACGGCCATCTGCATCTGATGAGCATTGCGAAGTGCAACAATGTCTCCCGGGAAAAGCGTTCCGTCGTTCGCAATCACAGCACTGATCTGATCGCGATAAATCACGTGCACCGGGATTCGATCAAAGTGGCGACCATTTTGCTGAAACACGAAGAACTCGGCCGCCTCCTGGGCAACGGCGTCCACCGGAAGAATAATTTGGTCGGTCCACTGCTCTACCGGAATCAGCAACTGCAGACGCTGGCCGGGCTTATACTTCCATGAAACGAAACGATGGCCATCGGAATCTTTTTCGTCACGCAGGATCTCATTCGGCAGATCGACGTACACCTTCAACGTGCGAGCCTGCTCGTCGATCTCACTGGCAACAAAGGCAATCGGCAGCTCGTCGATCGACTGTCCATCAGACAACAGCGCACGGACTTTCCAGTTGCGGGCTGCCGCATCGCTGATAATTCCAGAATCCTGCTCAAACGCATTGCCTTCAATGTAGAGCCGGCTGTAATCGGCCAACGAGCAGAGTCGTCCTCCCTGATCGATCGACTGCCCACGAGACACGTCTACGGTTTCGATAATCAGCGGCGTCTCGGTCGCTTCCGCCGCAGCGTCCTGAGTGCCTGTCGTTTCAACCGTTGATGCAGACACAGGCTGGAAGTGCGACATTTCAGAGAGTCGGAGTTCGCTGGTCGATTCCTGCTGGGCAGGGACGATTACATTAAGTTCGCTGAGCAGACGACGATCCTTTTCAATGCCTGCAACCTGGCGTTCCGACAACCCGTGTAGTCGCAGAGCTTCGCGCTGGGCTCCCAATAATGCTTCGAGCTTTTCCTTGGCATACTGTCTTTCCAGCAGAGAGCGTGGTGGAATGACACCGCTGTCAACGCCCGACTGCAGACGCTTCAATTCACGATTCTCGACATCCAGTTCGCCGAGCGCTCGCACAAAATCCGTCTGCGAAGTGACGAGTTCTTCATGAGTCAGTCGAATCTGAAACAACGCTGCGCCGGGGGATACCGCGGATCCCAACACCGCAGAAACTCGTACGACCACTCCGGTCATTGGAGTGGAAACCTGGATGATCGATCGCCCAGGCCGCTCCACGATCATGGCTGGAATCGAAATCGTTTTGAAGTAGTGGCCTGTTTGGATCGGCTTCAGGTATTCGGCCGTCAGCCCCAGATTC
>QWOO01000318.1 GCA_003669615.1 Planctomycetota bacterium | reverse complement strand
ACTCAAACAGGATGGAACCAGTCACCGACGCGAAACTATTCACCCGAACCCGTGGAGAGAAGATGCAGCGATCTACGTAGCCCCCGGAAATAATGGAGCCCGAGCAGATCAGACTGTCGGTAGCATGGCCAACTCGTGGATTTTTCGCATCCAAATCATTGAACACAAACTTCGGAGGTGGCAGCGGCGGTTGCCATGTACGAATTGGCCATTCCTGATCGTACAAATTCAGTTCCGGACTGACCGAAGTCAAATCCATACTGGTCTCGTAATAGGAATCGAGCGTTCCGACATCTCGCCAATAAGCGGGCCCGCCTGACTCGGGGTCCTCAAACGGCCACGCCATCACTCGACTTGAATCCACAATCGAAGGAATGATGTCCTTGCCAAAATCTCGGTTGCTGCCCGGTTCATTCGCATCAATACAAAGCTGCTCGAACAGGAAGTGGGTGTTGAATACGTAAATTCCCATCGACGCCAGACACTGATCGGGACGTCCCGGAATCGGATCCGGTTGAGCCGGCTTTTCTCTAAATCGCACCACTCGACGCGACTCATCGATTTGCATCACGCCAAATCGAGTTCCCTCCTCCAGCGATACCGGCAGACAGGCAATGCTGGCATCAGCCTTCGACGCAATGTGATCGGCGATGAACCGGGAATAGTCCATTCGATAGATATGATCGCCGCTCAGCACGACGATGTACTTCGGTCGAACCTTTTCGATCGTGTAGATGTTCTGGTAGATGGCATCGGCCGTCCCGAGATACCAATTTTCGTCGACGCGTTGTTCGGGCGGACGAACGCTGACGAACTCTCCCAGTTCCGCCGGCAAAAAATGCCAACCGAGCTCAATGTGGCGTTCGAGGCTGGCCGCTTTGTACTGAGTGACAACGAGAATCTTTCGCAGACCGCTGTTCAGGCAATTCGACAATGTAAAATCAATGATCCGAAAGCATCCACCAAACGGCACCGCCGGTTTGCTGCGATCCCGAGTCAGTGGGTCAAGCCTCGATCCTTTTCCTCCCGCCAAAACGACGGCCAGCACATTCTGCATTTCTATGGTCCTCCTTTTATCTGCCGCAGTTTCGTTCATGTGCCATATCGCCCGCAAGCGAGCGACGGGGAACGCCGGCAACATTCCGAAGTGCGCATCGGAGCACACCGGCCGCCAGAACGCTCAATCTGCCCGCACAATTTTGATCCGGCATTGCGTTTGCCAAGCTGAATCTCCGCGTAACTTCCGAAACATCCCCCAAGCTTTTAGACTGCATGTTATGGTCAAGTCGCCTGAATGCGAAAGCATTGAAGCGTCCTCCCGTCGTTTTGCACCGTCTCATTGTCCTTGTATGGCCGTTCACTTGGCATCAGAGTCGAAACTGCTGTCTCCCGCAAAATCTGCAGCACGCCCCGAAATGGAAGCGGCGGATGGGATACGCCTGTCCAAAACTCTGGTCAACTTTTGGCTGGATGTGGCATTGATGTTGGCCTTTACCGGCCTGTCACTGGTGTCCGTCATTGTGCAGTTTGTGTTCCCCCCCGGCACTTCCGCCAAAGACTGGATACTTTGGAAAATGAACTACGGTCAGTGGTGCAGTCTTCAATTCGGACTGCACGGCATCCTGGGTCTGGGAGTCGTCGTGCATGTTATGCTGCACTGGACATGGGTCTGCGGAGTGATTTCCCGAAAACTACTTCGCCAACGCGAGTTGCCCGATGATGGAATCAGAACGGTCTATGGAGTTGGCCTGCTGATCGTTCTGCTGCTGACAGGGGCAGCAATCGTGGGTATCGCGATGATGACAATTCAAATGCCGCCTCAGTAATTTATCGCTCACACTTTCCTATCAGGACTGCAATCATGATTCAGCTTAAGCGAATTCTTATCCCGACCGACTTCAGTAAATTCAGTGAACCGGCGATGCAGTATGGTCTCGCCATTGCCGCTCGATTCGACGCGGAAGTTCATCTGCTGCACATCGTTCCCGACCCGGCGATGCTGGTTCCTGAAGCAGCCGCCTTTTCAATAGAATCAATGCAGGCGCAGTCTGACCAACTCAAAGAGGAAGCTCTGAAAGCGCTGGCAAAATTGCCGAACGACGGCTGGAGCGACAGCAAACCAGTCGTTCGCGAAGTTCGCATTGGAGCGGCCTTTATAGAAATCATCGAATACGCGCGGGAGACTGATATCGACCTGATCGTGATTGGCACACATGGTCGATCCGGTCTGATGCATGTGCTGATGGGCAGCGTGGCCGAACGTATTGTCAGGAAGTCGCCGTGTCCCGTGCTGACAGTGAAGCCGGAAGGCCATCAGTTCGTGACGGCCTGATTCTTTCAGCACCCTGCTCAGCTTCTAACACTCGGACCTGGACACGATTGCGTGACGCCGGTGTGGCATACAGATGACGCAGCATGCCAACAGATGACCCATCGCATCCGGGTAACGCGAGTAAGTTTTGCGTGAAGTCAAAACACAAACACCCCCGTCGGGCGTGACTTCGACGGGGGCGTTTGCTGAACGATGGTGGAGAACCATCAAGTGAAGGATTTCTAGTATCCGCTTCCGGAGATCTCAGGAACGGCCTGACTGCTGGTCATGTAATAGTCATTCTGCGATGCGCTTGTCGATGTATTGTTGTAAGCATTGTCGCAAGCCTGCGCAACATCGTTCAGTTCATGGTTGACCGCGTGTGAAAGCGACGCGAGTCCCACGATTGATCCCAGCACCAAAATCGTGCCGACCAGTACGATCTCCGAAGAGATGATGAGGCCGTTTTGATCTTCGATCAGCTTCTTGAGTAGTTGACGCATGTGCCAGTTCCCGATGCATATCAGGGCAGAGGATCCACGGCATGGCTGTTCGTTTCGTCTCGAACAGCGGTGTTGCCTTTTCTCAACTTTACCCCATAAACGGCATCAGGAGCAGAATCGCTTCCCGGCGAGCAAAATTCACGGCCGCAGTTGAGCAGTTGGTCCGAATGTTCCATCTGCATCGAAAACGCGGAACGGCAGCGTCTTGATTCGCAAACTGCCGCTTTCGAAGCGGCGCATGCTCAAGTTTCAGCTCTTCACGCTGCGTGCATCAGCGAATCAGCATTTCCCGCGAGTACTGCACGACAGACGTTGCGTGCTTTTGCCACGGGCCTGTGTTGCGTCCGCAAGACAAGATGCAGTCTGTCCGCGATCAGTGAATTGGCTCGAGCTGAAACTTGTCACCGAAGATGGTGACGACATTGCCCTTCTCGCGGATCTCTTTTCGCACCTTCGCCCGAGCTTCCTCGCGGCGCTGCTTCAGCAGGCGATCTTCTATGTCACTCTGCACTTCCTGAAACGGTGTCGTTCCTGGATCGCGGTGAGCGATCACCTTATACACTTCAAAACGGTCGTTCTGGACCTGCACTTTTGATAACTGCCCATCGGGCAGATCGAACAGCAGGTTCTCCAACGCCTTGTCTGACAGAGAATCGCGTTTGATCCAACCGACTTCTCCACGCTTTTCTTTTGTCAGCGTGTCCGACATTGCCGCTGCGACATCACCAAAGTCTTTGCCACTCTGAAGCTGAGTCACCACGGTGGCCATAGTCTGTTCAGCACCTTCACGGCCATTATGATCGCGGAAGCGAATCACAATTTCAGCAAAGCGAACTTCTTCTTCGCCCGTGTATTCGTCAAGATGTTCGCGGTAATATTGCAGCAGTTCTTCCCGATCAATCTTGTCGGGCACTTTCGTCATACTGCCAACATAACCTTCGACCATCTGCATGCGCACGAAATTGTCTCGCAGCTGATCAATAGAAATTCCTTCGCTCGCCAGCCGCTCATCCAGTTGTCGGTCCGTGACGAAACCTTCTTTTTCCTTGATGCCGTTTACAACCTTCTGGAACTCGGGCTCAAGAGACTCTTTGATTGTATCACGCTTGTCTTCCGGAATCTTGATTTCCAGCGCCTGTACGATCAGCTCATCTTCCACATATTTGGGCAGTCGCTTCTGCAAGGTCGACATCATCACGAGCTGACGCTTGTCATCCGGCAAATTGGGGTCGCGTTCAATGATCTGGCGAGCTCCTCCCAGTACATCGTCGACAAAAATGGGTTTTCCATTTACCTCGGCGACGACACTGGTTCCCGTCAGCTGGCCGCTGCTCAGTTTCGAAAAGCCAATGTTCTGAACGTCGGATTCGCTGTCCTTCTGAGCCATCGCGATTTTCTGCTCTTCAGCGTCCGCCGTATGATTGACGAGCGATCGTCGAGGCGGCGCAGCAGCAAACACTGGATTGTCGACTTTGATCGAACGCCCATTGCAACCGCTGGACAACAGGGCACATACACCAAACAGCAACAATGTCATCGACGAACGGCCGCGATACCGACCGATCAGGACGATTTTGAACCGTTGGAAGGTGCTTGCTGGTAAGGCCACAAGTGTTGTCACACTGGAACTGAGGGGATAAGAATCGACACTGGACAGGCAATGTTGGCGATAAGAGGAGGATCGACCAAAGATAAGGAGCCGAACTATATGTCTGTCTGCAAGATCCAGGCAAGGTCGAATTCCTGATCGCAAACTGCCGTGTGTAAAGGACTTATCGCGGCAGATTCTGCCGGAGTTCAAGCAGAAGGAACACGCGTCGCCGAAATCAGAGGGACGGTAGGCCGGCGAAATCATCAGCCACGCTCGTCAGGGTCCGCGGGGATTCATCCCACTCAGGAAAAATTCCCTGTGTCCAACACACTGGCGCTTCCATGCAGAACGCGATGCCCTAGAGTCTGGTGCGTGCAGAAAATAACACGACCGTTGTTTGAAGACCCGGAAACGAGATATGGCATTTCCAAAACCGTTTTTTCGCTGGCGCCCACATCCATGGCATGGTCTTGAGGTAGGGCCTAACCCACCTCACCTTGTGCATGCGTTTATAGAAATTTCTCCTTTCGACCTCGTGAAGTACGAAGTTGACAAGGTGACAGGCTACCTGCGTGTGGACCGGCCGCAACGAACCTCTTCGCAACCGCCTGCTCTTTACGGTTTTATTCCCCGAACATTCTGCGGCACTCGCGTCGCCGAAATGATGCCACGCGCACGTCGAGGCGACGGGGACCCGCTGGATATCTGCGTTCTCAGCGAACGCCCGATTACCAAATCGGAAGTCATCGTCAACGTGCGAGTGATCGGTGGTCTGCCAATGCTGGACGGCGGCGAAGCGGACGACAAGATCATTGGCGTGCTGGCTCAGGACACCATCTGGTCACACGTAGAAGATCTTGATGAGCTGCCACAGGCTCTTGTGGAACGCCTGAGACACTACTTTACGACCTACAAAATAATGCCTGGTGAAACAACACACCAGGTTTCAATCGATCACATCTATGATCGAGCTCACGCAGAAAAAGTCATTCTGGCTGCCATGGCCGACTATGACGACGAATTCGGCGGCGTGTAGTTTTTTTGCAGGCGGCGACTCGCCAACGTTGTTCGTTCTGAAATGTTGCACCTGCTGATGCACACCGCTTCGCTTTGAGGGCTCGTCACTTATAGTGGCGAGCCCTTTTTTGTCCGTCGCTCTGATGTGCATGAATTTTCGATGCAGCTGACGATTCAACTCACTTGCGACAGAGACGTCACTCGTCAGGCATCTGTGCCAGCGGCAGACGAAGAATCACCCACAGGCCAATCGTCACTAAAAACAGAGTAACAAATTTGAGCAGCGACGAAAGATTGCCAAACGTAATCGTCAAAATCAGGCCGGACACAACCACGACGACCGCCCGTACCTTGTCTGCGGGACGAATCCCCTTGCGATCTTCCCAGTCCACGAGGATGCGTCCAAAGAATCGCGAAGACTTCAGCTTCTGATGCAGCGCAGGTGAACCTCGCATCAAAAGCAAACTGGCCAACAGCACAAAAGGAGTGCAGGGCAGGACGGGCAGAAAAAATCCGATCGCCGCGAGAGACAAACAAACGCCCGAGCCGAGAATCGAAGCGAGACGCCTTAACCCACCACGAACTTTAGGTGCATCTGCCTGAGTTGGTTGGCGGAGAGAACTATCGCTACTGCCCACATGATCATCCACAGTCACTCCCGACCGGCAATACCGGATTGTGGAGAGAAGGCTCGAATCAGTCTCGAGCGCATCTCAGTCTGTCATGTCGACACATACGCTGTTCTGCTAATCGTCATCATCGTTCAGCAGATCGCGATAGTTCTTGGTAGGCCGCTTATCTTTCGGGCCAGCGCGGCGAACATCGCCGGTTCCACCGCCGCCACCACCAGCGTCGTCGTCGTCCGACAAACGGACCTGGCTTTTCTTGCGGCGGTCTTTGCCGCCTCGCTTCTCAACTAGATGATTCAAATCGTCCGGAAGGGGAAGGTCTTTTGGCATGAGAGCACTCGAAGTACTGAAACCTTTTCAGAACATGACAACACAGCGCGGACACGGTGTCCGCGAGACCAGGGATCTTTCTATTGCCTGAACACCGCAGAAAACCTTCGCGAGACTTTCCCGGATTCGATCGGCCCTGTTTTTTCTTTTTATTACTTTCGGCTTATACAGATTCTGACTTCTGGACTCGTCTGTGAAAAGCCTGATTTCTGCGAACCGGCAGGTTCTGCCGACACTCCTCAAGCCCACTGTTTGAGCGACCATTCCCGTGGCCGACCATCGCTCAGGAACGTGCAAACAAAGACCAACCTCAGCCATGACTGAAAGAACGCTCTGTCGCTCGTCCCGCTTCCTTGTCGACTCCTGACAGTTTCCTTCCGTGATCCACGGCTCCCTGATCCCCGATCAGCCAATGTCTGACCAATTAACATCGCTCGACCAAACGCCTCCACCACTCCGTCGCTGCATCCACAGATTCAGGGTTAGACCCATCCTCCATCTTTCCGATCGGCCGACGTGCGAAAAAATACTAAGCGATTTTTCCACTAAAATGAATCCTCGGACCCGACTCAAGCTGTTCAATTTCGCCATTTTTATTTCCAGCAACGCGTCAACTTGAGCAATCTCCGTCAGTCGGGAAGCCATTTCGGAATAGCCTAAAAGCGTCGTCAGGTCGTGGCGAGATCCAAAATCTGATCCTGCGTCACACCGGCGTTATTCTTCAGTTCGCCAGCAATCTGCCCGTGCCGCATAACAAGAATTCGATCGGCCAGGCTCAGTACCTCCGGCAGTTCGGAACTGATCAGCAGGATGGCTTTCCCCTGCCGGGCGAGTTCAGCGATGATCTGGTAAATCTCCTGACGAGCACCAATGTCAATGCCTCGCGTTGGTTCATCGAACATCACGACCTGACTGTTGCGATGCAGCCACCGTGCCAGCAAAACTTTCTGCTGATTGCCTCCTGACAGATTCCGGGCCAGTTGTTCCTGATGTGGGATGCGTATCTTCAAACGCTGAACGTAGTGACCAAACGCTGCACGTTCCGCTCGCTGCCGCATGAATCCAAATCGCTGCAGAGATTGCAAATTGGCGAGTGAGAAATTCTCCCGCACGCTGCGTGCAGGTATCAGTCCCTGAGACTTTCGATCCTCCGTGAGCAGACAAATACCCGCCTTGATCGCGCGGCGTGGTGATCCCATTCGGAGCGATTTTCCGTCAACTTGAATACTACCGCTGTCAGCGCGATCTGCTCCAAAAATGAGGCGCGCGGTTTCAGTTCGACCGGCACCGACAAGTCCGGTCATCCCCACTATTTCTCCACGACGAACGGAAAAGCTGACGTTGCGTACTGCCCGTCCCCGAGTCACACCATTCACTTCCAGACATACCGCACCGTGATCTGCGGAGGTTCTTTCGAATTCACGTTCCAACACACGTCCGACCATCAGTTCGATCAGACGGCTACGGTTCAGATCCTGAATGTCACAGTCGGCCACATGCTGACCATCTCGCAGCACAGTCACGCGATCCGCGACAGCAAAAACTTCTTCCAGCCGATGGCTGATATAAATAATTCCGATGCCCTGGGATTTCAGCTCACGCATCAAACCAAACAATCGTTCAACCTCCTGCGGTGTCAACGCCGCAGACGGTTCATCCATCACCAGAATGCGAACATCCTGCGACAGTACTCGAGCGATCTCGACAAGCTGCTGCTGCGCGATCGAAAGTTGACCGACCGGAACATCCAGCGGAATCTCAACCCCCATCCTGTGAAAGATCTCTTTAGCCCTTCGCCGCTCTTCTCGCTTCGCAATCCAAAAGCGGCCTCGATCCCGTCCCAGAAACATATTGTCGCAGACTGACAGCGCCGGAATTAATGTCAGTTCCTGATAGATGACGCCAATTCCCGACCGCATCGCTTCCGCGGGCGAATTCATCTGAACTTCGCGACCATCAATCTGGATGGTTCCGGAATCCGGACGATGAGCGCCTCCCAGCATCCGAATCAGCGTGCTCTTCCCCGCGCCGTTTTCACCCATCAGCGCGAGGACTTCTCCACGCTGCAGAGACAACGACACATTGGTGAGCGCCTGAACGCCGGGAAACGATTTGCTGATCTTCCGCAGTTCCAGCATGGTCCCAACGCCTACTTTGAAATCGTCTCGTCAAGATT
>QWOO01000107.1 GCA_003669615.1 Planctomycetota bacterium | reverse complement strand
GGCTCTCGATAGTTATGGGATGAATCAGCTGAAACTGGGTGAGTACAATAACGCAGCGAAGATCTTTGAGCAGATGCTGGAAACCCCAGGTCTCCAGCCAATGGCGCGAGTCAACACGCTGTTCAGGATCTCCGCAGCGTATGCCTCCATTGAAGATCTGGGAGCCGCTCGAAAAGCATTGCTGCAGGCTCTGCAGATGGTCCCCGATGAGCCCCAGCTGCTCGGCCGGCTGGCACTTGTCGAAGCCGCCGACGGCAAGCTGGAAGAAGCAGAAGAATTGCTGCTGAAATCCATTTCCGGACTCGGGGATAATCCCGAATTGCTGATCGAATCTCGCCTTCGTCTGGCTGGAATTTACGCGCAGATGGATCAGTGGGAGAATGCGACGGAACAGTATCAGCAGGTTCTTGAGCTTGAGTCCGTCGAAAAAGATACGGCACGTCTGGCTCAGATGGGCCTGTCTAACTCGCTGGTGCAAAGCGGAGATATGGAACAGGGCCAAAAAGTTTTGGAAACCGTCTACGAACAGGATCCAACCGATCCGGGCGTCAACAATGATCTTGGCTATCTGTACGCTGATCAGGGAAAGAACCTTGAACAGGCAGAGAAGATGATTCGGATCGCTGTTGAATCTCAGCCGGAAAACCCTGCCTACCTCGACAGTCTGGGTTGGGTGCTCTTCAAGCAGGGCAAGAATGAGGAAGCACTTGAACCCCTGAAGAAAGCCAACTCCAATCCCGAGTATCAGGATGCGACGTTGCTGGAACATGAAGCCGACGTGCACCTGGCGATGCAGAAATCCGAAGAGGCCATGTCCCTTTTGAAGAAGGCACTTGAGGTTGAAGAAAAAGCAAAACGCCCCGACGCAGCTGTCCTCAAACGCCTCAAAGAAAAAATGGGTGAAAAGCCTGAAACGAATGCCGACAAAAAGTAGAGCTGCGCGGAACGATGGATCGGCAGCAGGGATCTCTGTTTCCTGTTGACGATCCTTCCGCAGCAAATGTGAATTTTACCGTCGCGTCGAACCATGTCCCGCCCGAAACGTGTCATCAACTTTACGGTCATCCGCTTCAATCGAGATCTGAAAATCACTCATGGCCCGGAAGACCACTATTAAAAATGATGACGACGAAGCGGAGGAACCAGTTCGTCCGAGTTTCGGAAGCAGCGCAGGTGCGGGAAATTTTGAGGACCCAAATCAACAACGGTTTGACGACGAACTGCGTCCCTCAAAGCTGGAAGATATTGTCGGCCAGATGGCAGTGGTCGAACGGCTTCGAATCCTGCTGGAAGCCACTAAAAAGCGTAAAGAACCGCTCGGACATCTTTTGTTTGACGGACCGCCTGGACTTGGCAAGACAACACTGGCGACGGTGATCCCAAGGGAACTGGGAACTGAACTGCAGATAACGGCAGGCCCGTCGCTGAGTGCGCCCAAAGATCTGCTGCCCTATCTGACCAATGCCAGTTACGGCAGCGTGCTGTTCATCGACGAAATCCACCGCATGCCGCCCACTGTGGAGGAATTCATCTATCCGGCGATGGAAGATTTTCGGATCGACATCACTCTGGGGGATGGACTGAACGCGCGCACGATCAACATGAAACTGCAGCCGTTCACTTTGATCGGTGCGACAACCCGCAGCGGAATGCTGACAGCTCCACTCCGCGATCGCTTTGTGAATCGTGAGCATCTGGACTTCTACACCACCGAAGAACTGTCCACGATCATCAGTCGCAACTCGCAAAAGCTCCGCACGGAAATCGCTCCGGAGGCCGCTCACGAGATTGCGATCCGCTCACGAGGGACTCCGCGAAAGGCCAACAACTGGCTCCGCTGGACCCGCGACTTTGCGGACGCCCGCGCGAACGGCAAGATCACTCTCGACGTGGCTCGCGCAGCCCTGAGAATGAAAGGCGTGGACGACGCAGGTCTGGAAGAACAGGACCGTCGCTATCTGGAGACCATAATCAACGTCTTCAGTGGCGGCCCCGCCGGAGTTCAGGCATTGGGTCACACGCTCAACATTCCGGCCGACACGCTGGAAGATGAAGTCGAACCATTCCTGCTGCGGGAAGGCTTCATCCAGCGCACACCTCGCGGCCGCATGATCACAGCCAAAGCACTCGCACATCTGGGCGTCACCTCGAAATCAAAAACCAAATCTCCGAGAGACAACTCTGATCCCGCTTCGGATCAGCGAGAATTGTTTTGAGCAGGCTCAGTCAGAAGGTATGACCGCAGCACTTGCTGTGACCTGTTACTCCAACGCGCAGGCCGAGCGATTTCACAAGGTGTCGCGCAAGCTGGATGTGTTCTGCACAGGCGGAGAACTGACGGTTCACGCGGACGAACACGTGGATCCACATCGCTGCGGTGGATGCGGCCTGCGACTGTCGACCGCTGCAGAAATCTGCCCTCGCTGCGTCCATCGAAGTCAGATTCTTGGCCGCGTCTGGGACATTCTCAGACCACAGTTGATGTGGTCGATCATGCTGTGCGTGCTGACCATCGTCGGCGTTGCAGCAGAACTGGTCCCGCCGAAGCTTCAGCAGTATCTGGTGGACAACGTCCTTGGCGAACACGCGATTGATGAACCGCAGTCGACGTTTCTACAGGCACTTCTTTTGGTTGTACTGGCTCTGGCGGGCTCTCGAGTGACCCTGTCTGTCGTCGGCGTCTTCAAGGGACGGCTCGCGACCTCTATCGGTTCCAGTCTGACTCATCGCCTGCGCGGTGAGATGGTTCACAAGCTGCAAAAACTTGCCATTTCCTATTATGACCGTCACCAGGTCGGTTCGTTGATGAGTCGCGTGGCCTACGACAGTGAAGTGCGGCATGGGCTGGTGCATCAGCTCACGGGCGGCTTCCTGCTGCAGATTCTGCAGTTGGTCGGCGTTGGAGGAATGCTGATCTGGCTGAATCCTCGACTGGCGGTTTACACGTTGAGCATGGGATGAGAAGGGCGATGAGACAGAAATTGGTCTGATCCGTTCGCTGGACGACTGGCCGGAAGAAGCTCGGGCGATTATCCGAGCGTCGCTGAATCGCCGTTTCTTGTTGCGACGAATCGAACGCATTCATCGGATGGAGCTGGCTCACGGTTATCTTGAGTTCGATGTGCAGACCAATCGCGGTCGAGAACAATTTACGATGCGATGGAGCCAGAGCCACGCTCAGGATTTTGGAGAACAGGGCAAACTGATCAGCGACACGGAGGACAATCGCTACGTCATCTCGGACGTTGATCAGCTCCCAAAACCAGATCGGCAAAAATTCCGCCAGCATGTGTACTGGTAGACTATGGCACCGCGAGACCCAATTCTCGTTCCGAGGCTCCAGCCTCGGAACGCACTGCACACAAGGCTCCAGCCTTGCGTGAATTTCTTCGCGGGAGGCTGGAGCCTCCTGGCAGTGTGTTTCAGGGCTGGAGCCCTGGAACAAGGTCAACGAGAGCGGGCTTCTACATTATAATAGTCGAAATCAACACCCATTTTCATTGAGTCCGAAGTCTGATGGAGGCCCGCGAGATCTTCCGAAGTGAGTTGGCTGATCCCTTGGATCTCGGATCGAACGATCGACACTTCACCGGGAATGCTGATCGCCTCCCGGCCGGTACCGCTGTTCTTGAAGAGGCGGCTAATGTACGGAATCTTACTCACGATCGGGGTTCCCATCATTCGTCCTTCAGTGAGTTTGACAGCGTTGTTCAGCACAAGTGCGTCTTCGTCGACGGAGACAATCGTGCCAGCAACCTGTTCGATACTGTGGCGCACCGAATTCGGTGTTCTGGAAACAGTGGCATGGGTCAGCAGACAAACGTGCCGCCCTGGCTTCAGTTTAGCAATCAGGCCTGGCGTAAAGCCTGATTGTTGGAAATGCCCTTCAATCTCTCGCAAGTCGTCCATCGAAAGTGTCGGCGGCGGGCCGAGCGGTCTTTGCCCGACCTGAGCCGTCGTGGATGAGCCGGAGTTTTCTTGCTGCAGGAACTGTTCAATTTCAATCAGTCGATCCAATGCCGGGCTCGGGGATGATGTGACCACAGAACGATCAGAGGAGGATATCGTTTCGCTGGAAATTCGATCCACAGGCCCTGAGACTTTATGAACGGACGAGCGTGCGGGGAACAATGCGCATCCGCACTGCAAGACCACCGCAAGTATGCCGAACCACACTGAGTCCCTCTTCATGGTTGTTTTATCCTGTCACTCACGAATCGAAGCATGAAGATCATCCTGTTCCTGAGAGTCCGCTGAGTCGCGATTCTCCGGTCAGCAGGCTCCAAATGGGGTGTATCACCGGCCATAACGTCGAAACAATGGCCGATCAGCGTTCGAGACGCCCGGATTTTGCGGACCGAGCCGGGATCCGGTGTGATTCAGCCGAAATTGCCGGAAAATGGCGTTACACTACCACTCGTTCCGAGGCTCCAGCCTCGGAACGCACTGCGCACAAGGCTCCAGCCTTGCGTGATGTCATCGCCGGAGGCTGGAGCCTCCTGGCAGTATGTTCCAGTGCTGGAGCGCTGGAACAAGGTAAGAGTCACTATGTCCCTGAAATGTATCTACGATTTTGATGTTGTCGTTGTCGGAGCGGGCCACGCTGGCACTGAGGCCGCACTGGCCGCCGCGCGGATGGGCGCAAAGACCGCTCTGCTGACGATGAACTGTGATACCGTTGGCCAGATGAGCTGCAACCCGGCAATTGGCGGAGTCGCCAAGGGCCAGATCGTGCGCGAAATCGATGCGCTCGGGGGCGAAATGGGCCGCGTCATCGATAAGACCGGCATCCATTTTCGCATGCTCAACGGCGGCAAGGGACCGGCGATGCACAGTCCGCGCGCTCAGGCGGACAAGAAGGCGTATCAGTTCGAAATGAAGAACCGAGTCGAGCTTCAGGAAAACCTGACGCTCTGCCAGGAGACTGTCGAATCGATCGAAACCGAGAACGGAAAGATCACCGGGATTCGTGTGGCCGGAGATGCGCTCTACCGAACTCGTGCGGTGATTTTAACAACCGGAACGTTTCTCAAAGCCATCATGCACACCGGCGAATCCAAAGCCGAAGGTGGTCGAGCCGGTGACAAGGCGTCTCACGGAGTTTCCGGCGCTCTGAAATCACTGGGCTTTGAACTTCGGCGCTTCAAGACCGGCACACCTGCTCGACTGAATGGACGCACGATCGACTTTAGTCGCTGTGAGCCTCAGCCGGGCGATGAAAACCCTGAACCGTTTTCCTACATGACCGATCGGATTGAGCAGTCGCAGATCCATTGCTATCTGACGAGCACGACTCACGAAATCCATGAAATCATCCGCGCCAATCTCCATCGCGCCCCGATGTATTCCGGCCAGATTCAATCTACGGGGCCGCGATACTGTCCGTCGATCGAAGACAAGGTCGTGCGATTTGCGGACAAGACCTCGCATCAGATTTTTCTGGAACCGGAAGGCCGAAACACTCAGGAAGTTTACGTCAACGGAATTTCAACCAGTCTGCCGCGTGACGTGCAGGACGAGATCATTAAACGGATCCCGGGCTGCGAGAAAGCCCAGATCATGCGCTATGGTTACGCCGTTGAATATGACTTTGCACCACCCACGCAGCTTTATCCATCGCTGGAAACTCGGCTGGTGGAAGGGCTTTACTTCGCCGGCCAGATTAACGGGACCACCGGATACGAAGAGGCGGCCGGGCAGGGCCTGCTTGCGGGAATCAACGCGGCGATGAAACAGCAGGGCAGGGGACCGTTTGTGCTGGATCGCAGTCAGGCATATTTGGGCGTACTGATCGATGACCTTGTAACGAAGGGTGTCGATGAGCCCTATCGGATGTTCACATCGCGTGCCGAATACCGGCTGCTGTTGCGTCAGGACAATGCTGATCGCCGGCTGACTCCGCTGGGAATTGAAATTGGCAGTGTGACTTCGGATCGCGTCGATCGATTTCGAAAGTATGAAGAAGAGCTGACCGGCGCATTTGCCGCGATGACCAAATTAAGAGCCGTCGGACAGACGCTGGAAGAACATCTGCGACGCAACACGATTACATGGGACGAAGTCTACACCTTGTTTCCGCAGCTTTTGGATTTCAATCTCTCCGAGAACACTAAGCGACAGATGATGATTGAAGCTCAGTACGCCGGTTATGTTCGTCGCCAGGAGGCTGAGATCTCGCGACTGCAGAAAGTGGACTCGGTGAAGATTCCTGAAGCCTTCAACTATCTGGCCGTACCTCAACTGCGAACAGAAGCCCGCGAACGGCTCAATCGCCTGAAACCAACCACCGTCGGCCAGGCCAGCCGCGTCAGCGGGATTACTCCTGCAGACATCGCCATTTTGATGTTCTATATCAAGCCGGCCAATAGTTGATCGGAACACGACATCCGTCATCCAGATTGTGTGCGAAATCCAGCTCGCTCAGGCGGTTAAGCAGCATCTTTGCCGGGCTTCCGCTTGGGACGAAATGAGAGACTTGAAAATCAGGAAGTGCCAACGCTTTCGACGTCCTTTAAATCCTGGCGTGATCCCTCTAACATGCTCGCCTTGCGAAATTTGGCGCGGCCTTAGTACGGGACGCGATTTGAGGGACCAGAGTCTCCGTTTTGATCGGGCTTTTACGCCAGGGTTGTGGACGACATGAAAACTGATGAGCTGCGTGAAAAATATCTGGCATTTTTTGAAAGCAAAGGCTGTGTTCGGCGTCCGAGTGACGTTCTGATTCCGAAGGATGACCCGACGGTCTTATTCACACCGGCCGGAATGAATCAGTTCAAGAACCAGTTCCTTGGCATCGGTCCGCTGGAATTCACCAAGGCAACCACCAGCCAGAAGTGTCTTCGCACGGGCGACATTGGAAACGTTGGCATCACCGCGTACCACCATACGTTCTTTGAGATGCTTGGAAACTTTTCCTTTGGCGACTACTTCAAGAAAGAAGCCATCCACTGGGCGTGGGAGTTTCTGACGACGAAAAAATGGCTGGGACTCGACCCGGAACGGCTGACCGTCACCGTCTATCTGGATGACGATGAAGCTTTTGATATCTGGAACAAAGAAGTCAAACTTCCAGCCGATCGGATCAGTCGACTGGACGAATCTGAAAATTTCTGGCCGGCGTCATCTCCCTCTCAGGGACCTGATGGAGTGTGCGGCCCCTGCTCAGAAATTTATTACCTCGCGCCTGGCGCGACAAAGCCCGTTGAAATCTGGAATCTGGTTTTCACGCAATTTAATCGTGTGGGAGATCCGCCGAACAATCTGCATCCGCTGCCAAAGAAGAACATCGACACCGGTATGGGCCTGGAGCGATGTGCGTCATGTTTGCAGAGCGTACTCAGTAACTTTGAGATCGACATTCTCAAGCCGATGTGTCTGGCGGCTGGTGATGCGCTGGGCCTGAAGTATTCATACGACGCTGCGTGGGGTCGCGCCTGTCGACGCATCGCGGACCATATGAGAGCCTGCACATTCGCTATTCACGAAGGCGCAAATCCAGGGCCGGATAAGGCCGACTACATTGTACGATTGTTGCTGCGCCGCGCGGCAATGGAAGGTTATCTCCTTGGGAAGAAAGTGCCGTTCCTGCATACGCTGGTTCCGTCCATCGTCGAAGGAATGAAGTACGCGTATCCGGAGATCACGGAGACAGTTCAGTCAGTTTCCAACGTGATTAAGCTGGAAGAAGAGCAGTTTCTGGATGTGGTTGATCGCGGCATGCCACGGTTTGAGAAGCTGGCATCAAAGGCAAAATCGTCCGGGATTATCTCCGGGGAAGATGCCTTTGACCTGCATCAAACATACGGTTTCCTGATTGAACTGACTGATACTCTGGCCTCTCAAGGTGGCCTGAAGGTTGATCACGAAGGCTACACAAAGGCTCGTAAACGCCACGAGGCCACCAGTGGCAGTGGCGCCTTTGCAGATTCCGTGATGAGTGCCGGCCCGATCGATTCACTGAAACAAAAAGGCGGCACAAAATTTCTGGGCTACGAGACTCAGTCCGCAGACTGCAAGATCGTCGGAATCATTTCCAATAAAGAACTGGTTAATGAGTTCACTGCAGCCGGCCATGAAATTCCAATTGGCGTCTCATTGAATCAGACTCCGTTTTACGCGGAGTCTGGTGGTCAGGTCGGCGACATCGGAAGCCTCATTGGTGATGGAGTCGAATTCGTCGTTGCAGATACACAAAAAGATGGCGATCTTTGGATTCACGTCGGCCATCTGATGAAGGGTAAGTTGTCCATCGGCCAGCAGTTGCAGGCCACCGTGGATGTGGATCGTCGCACCGGGATTCGTCGAGCACACTCGGCAACCCATATCCTGCATCATGCGTTGCACTGCACGGTGGGCAAGAATGCGACGCAGCGAGGATCTCGAGTCGAAAAGGATTCAATACGATTCGACTTCGCCCATAATCAGGCTTTGACGCAGGATGAAATTCGGCGAGTCGAAGACATCATTAACGAATGCATCGCTCAGGGCGCACCTGTGACGACAGATTTGCTGC
Organism: Planctomycetota bacterium; assembly: GCA_003669615.1. GTDB lineage: Bacteria > Planctomycetota > Planctomycetia > Planctomycetales > Planctomycetaceae > SXXK01. The sequence continues at coordinate 54 of QWOO01000107.1, read as the reverse complement.
CGATCGAGGAAGCTCGCAAAAAGGGAGCTATGGCTCTGTTCGGTGAGAAATATC
>QWOO01000328.1 GCA_003669615.1 Planctomycetota bacterium | reverse complement strand
TGTCCTGGGGCGCGAGCTGGAGTTCATTGATGTGGTGAAGGCGAAGCGTCCTCAGCATTTGCCGCTGGTGATGAGTCGCAGGTACTTGGTTGAATCGCAGGTGCTTGGTGCTTGGTGCGTGGTGCTTGGTGCTTGGTGCTTGGTTGGGCGGAAAGAAGAAAGAAGAAAGAAGAAAGAAGAAAGAAGAAAGAAGAAAGCGGGAAGCGGGAATTTTGTTGATTCGAAGTCTTACGAATCTGGTTGCGAGCCGGGGGGAAGGCGTTTTTTTTTGGGGGGCTTAAAACTTACAGGCCGGGCTTCGGGATCTTGAGGGGCGGTTTCCACGAATTGACGCCTTTGGCATTGAGGCGACGAGAATACACACTGTCGCCGCAGGTTACGTACATCAGATCACGATCAGGGCCGCCGAAGGCAACGTTTGACAACCACGCCGCTTTGGGTCTCGAGATAATAAAGTTGACTCGACCCAGTTGATCGAACACCTGAATGCCGAGCGACGTCGTGACATACATTCGCCCCTGATCATCCACCGCCATTCCATCGGCGCCCGTCTGCAGGCGATCGGTGACATGCAGCCATCCATATTCCTGTTTCGCAGTCAGAGTCCCATCCGGCTGAATTTGAAATGAGTGACAAAAGCGTCCGCGAGTGTTCGCGACGGTCAGCAACGTCTGGTCGGGTGAAGTGATCAGGCCGTTGGGAAATTCAATTCCGCTGTCGACAAGTTTCTTCTCCACCAGCTGCCCGCGTAAATGTCATCAAAACTGCGATTGAAACGCGGCTGAGCGTTCTCGTTAGATGACGGGACGCTGCCGGGATTCACAAAGATACCCAGCTGGATCGGGATTTCTCCTGAATGAATCAGGTGGTCCAGAACTGTCGGCAATGACCAGTTGTTGGCGAGTCCTGGGCCGTCCTGAACGATCATCAACGCGGGCGGTTTTGCCGAATCGTACTTCGCTGGAACGTAAACCCAGTATTCTCTGACGGTGCCGGGAAAGACGTTGCTGCGAAACTCAAAAGGTCCTTCGACTTTTCCCTGCGGCACGCCTTCAGCGACCTGCGCATCCAAAGGAGCCGGATATTCTTCCGTTTGGCCGAAAGCAGACGCGAAAAAAGCGACGGCCATGATTGCGGCCATCGCAGACGTTGAAAAAGCAGAGGAAACCATAAGAACTCCGTGGTCCGATCGGCAATCAGCAGCCGTCCAGAAGCAAAGATGAACGTCAGAGCAGCCGTATATCCGTTAAACGTTCGGGCAACAGTTTCACGCGGGATACTCCCTGAAGAGCCCCTGATGCTTTTCAGATGCGATCTGTCTGGTAATACTCTGCACGCTACAGAGCGACGATTGAGATCGGCGCGACAATGAAACGAATACTCTATCAGCAAGAGGACACTCGGAAATGGGTCAGGGGAAAGCTACTGACGTGCGAGTCAAAGAAGTCAGCGTGTCATTCGAGCCGATTCAGTTTAGAGCTCCGCTGAAATTTGGAGGCCGCGTTGTTAGTTCGTCGTATCTGATCAATGCCGAGGTATCGGTAGAATCACGGAACGGAAAGCATGCCACCGGGCATGGCAGTATGCCGGTCGGGAATGTCTGGGCGTGGCCATCGGGCACGCTGGAGCCGCCGGATACTGAAAAACTGATGATGGCCTATGCAAAGATGGTGGCCGAACTGTTCGATGCTTACCCTGGCTTTGGTCATCCCCTGGAAATTGAGTTTGAAGTTTCCTCGGAATATGAGCATCAGGCGAAACGACTGGCGGCTTCGCATGGAGTCAGCGAAATTCTGCCGCCTCTGGCCCGAATGGTCTGCTCCAGTCCGATTGATGCGGCCGTGCATGATGCATACGGTCGAATGCTGAAGTTGAACAGCTTCAACGTGCTTTCGAAGGAATTCTGCAAGACGGACCTGAGCGAGTTTCTGGATAAACAGTTTGCCGGCGAGTATCTCGACAAGTACACACTCCGTGAACCGGTCAGCACGCTGCCCTTGTATCATCTCGTCGGGGCCCTGGATCCTTTGACGGAAGCGGATGTCAAGGATCGCCCGGCAGACAAACTGCCGGTGACGCTGGCCGAATGGATCAAGGCCGACTCACTGACTCATCTGAAGATCAAGCTTGCAGGCGATCAATTGGAGTGGGATATCGACCGAGTGCTGTCGATTGAGAAAGTGGCCGCGGCGACTCAGGCGGAACGAGGATGTTCGTCGTGGTTTTATTCGTGCGATTTCAATGAAAAATGTGACTCCGCTGAATACGTCATCGAATTTTTGAATCGGGTGAAAGCGTCCAGTCCGGCGGCATTCGATCGAATTCAATATATCGAGCAGCCGACGAGCCGAAATCTGGACGCAGAAAACGCTCCGAAGATGCACGCCGTTGCCGCGATCAAGCCGGTAGTCATTGACGAGGCGCTGGTTTCGTACGAGTCTTTGTTGCAGGCTCGTGAACTGGGCTACTCGGGAATTGCATTGAAAGCGTGCAAGGGACAGACGGAATCTCTGCTGATGGCTGCTGCGGCCCAAAAATTCGGCATGTTTCTGTGTGTTCAGGATTTGACGTGCCCGGGCGCGTCATTTTTACACTCGTGCAGTCTGGCCGCCAGAATTCCGGGTGTTGCTGCGATCGAAGGAAATGCTCGCCAGTATTGCCCGACCGCCAATCAGAAGTGGGCCAAGAAACTGCCGTCCTTGTTTACCATTAAAAACGGAACAATTGACACAGGACGCCTCGCAGGACCGGGATTGGGCTTCCAGTAGGCGGATTTTGCAGAAAAACTACGGCAACAGGGCAATCGAAAGATGTGACGAACCTGACTGTCAGGACGGAAGTTTTCCCGAACCCTGCACTTTCAGCCGCTTCACTTCTGGAGTTCGCTTTTCTGTTACTGGTACCATAGTCGATGTGAACAACGGGAGTTGCACCTGCTTTAGTCTGCTGCGCGTTCACGCGGCCGACCGGAAAGCGCGGCTCACCGGCCCCAGACTCTGGTGTTCTTTCATTCGTCATCGCTTGTAACCGGCGGAATTGCGGACAATGACTCACTTGCTCCGAAAATCTTTTCTCAGAACCGCGGCCTGTTTAGGCCTTTTGACCTCCCTGTCATCCGCCTATGGCTGGGACGAAGCGGTACCTGCGGAAGGTGCCGAGAACCTTCCGGGCGTGCTGCCGGCGGTGAATGAAACGGACGGCCAGACGATTTACAACATTCCGGCCCTCACTTTGTTGTGGGAGTCTCAGTCTGTCATCAACCCGGCTCGCGATAAAGTGGCCCATCTGGCCATGGACGAAGAAGTGGTCTTCGTGCAGTCGTCCGCGGGCGTAGTGACCGCGATCAATGCAGAAAGCGGTCGACGCTTCTGGTCGGCTCAGGTGGGACGCAATGACGAAGTGGCCATGACGGGCACATCGGACAGCCAGATGGTGATCATTGTGACCGGACCGGTCATTCATGCGTTCGATAAATTCAGTGGACAGAAGTTGTTCGCATATCGGCTTCCTAACCCGCCCTCAGCCCCGCCGCTGATTGCTCGACGAGAAGTCACGACCGGGCCGCGAGTGGATATCACTCGAAGTGTTTTTGTGCCTCTTGTTGATCGATCAGTCGTAGCGTACGACGTGGAAGTCCTGCACTATCAGGGAATAAACGGAGCCCTCAAGCCGGGTGTGCCTCGCGCGCTCGACTGGCGATTTGCCGGCGGTGAGCTTGTGCGATTCGCTCCGGTTGCGGGTGAAGAGCGTCTGGCATTTGCGACGGATGCGGGCAACATCAACGTGGTTGACATGCTGGGTGCAGAAAAGGGTAAGTCTCGTTTTCAATTCCTGATGAACAGCACCACGACAGCACCACTGGCACTGGTGAGTCGCGACGATAAAGAATTTCTGCTGGCAGCCTGCGACAACAACAGACTGTTCTGCATTGATATGAAGACCGACGGGAGCATGCAGTGGACGATCCCGATGGCTCGTCCTGTCACGCAGCCTATTACAGTTGTCGGCAATGATGTGTTTGTGGTTTCGGAAGGCAACGAACTGCTGAAGTTTGACTTGACCAGCGGAGTTCCTGTCGCGGTTTCCGATTCGGTGCAGGCCGTTGTCAACCAGTCGGAAAGCATCGCTGGTGAGTTGCCAGCTTACGGTGCCTCGATCGAACTTCGCAGCAGTGGTCTACTAAGCTTCTCGCCTATTCAGGTGATGAATCGATCAACCGGGCAAACTGTGACATCTCTGATTGTGGACCTGAACAGTGCTGTTCAGGATTTGACTTTTGCAGCGGACGAGCAAAACCAGCCCGCGTTGCGAATTTCTGATGTTAGTCGGAAGGCAACAGGTTTCCGGGCCGCAAAGCTCAGCGACGATGCCAAGAAGCTGACTCTGGAGTTTTCAGACTTCAATCCCGGCGAGGATTTTGAATTTTTCACGGACCTTGTTCATCTCGACATTCCCTCCTGGAAAATTTCTCACGAAGAACTGATCGGCGCGGAAGTGAATGCCTTAGTGTCGCCAATGCGAGCGGCTGCTGTCGCCAGTTCGGCGTCTAATCGACGTATTGAGCCGCTTCCACCGCGAAGTGTCAAAGGACAAATCAAAACGGTCTCTCGGCCGTGGTCGGTTGCTGGAGTGAAGTCGCTGGTCGCGGTTTCTGAGAATGCGGTCTATTACTCAGATGCGTACGACCGAGTGGTTGCTGTCAGTCGTGAACATGCCGGCAGTTCGTCAGTCACTCCGACGCAGGAGTACACTTTGCGGATCAATAACCGTCTGACGGACCGAGTTTATCTCAGTACAGCCTCCGGTCGCGTGGCCTGTTTTACGGAATCCCGAATTGAGCTGGGTGCGCTTCCTGTGCCATCCGGGTACGGACTCGGCTGGCTCCTCTATCCTCAGAGCCAGCTTACGCCCGACTTTGCACGATATCATCAGCATCCGGGTGGTCGGCCTATCATGCCGGATGTACCAAAGCAGGATCCAGCCCCCAGCACGGTAAGTGAGGCTGGGGAGGAAATGCCTTAAAAATCGGCAGAATGGGACTTTCCGGTTCACAATTCAAATGTCCTGTGCTAAACCTCAGCCTTCAGGGATATCCTGACAAGGCTCCTCCTGAGGCAAGGACGTTTGGGAAATGGGATCGGTAATTCTTTTCATCTTCGGGTGCATACTGTGCCTGATGTTTCTGGGCATGCTGTACGGCGACCGGCTGAGCATGATCGGATTGTTTGACGGCGAGTGGCTTGGCCCCGTCAGCGGTCTGTTTTCAAAGCTTGTAGCCGACTTCGTCGAAGCGGCTGACGAATCCATCGAATTTCTGCTTGCGCATTTATCGTGGGTCGTGGCTGCCGTTTCAGGCACCGCTGGTTTGGTCATCGTGGGATTTATCATGGGTGGTGGTCTGGCGTCCGATGCGGCCGCCTATCATCGAGATCTTCAGACGCCGCTGAAGGCTGGCAGCGTGATGGACAAGGTGGAAGTCGTCGCGGCACGTGCGCCGCAGGCTTCTGTCATGATGGCAAAATCTGAGCGCGATGATTCCCAATTGGTTTCACAAGTGCGTTCGGCTGATTACATCGTGTTCGGACGTCCCGAGTACGCTCCGATTCGTCCGCGTCCTCGTCGACCGATTGATGGATCGATTGATTTCCCACGGTCATCAATCACAGAACGTCCATTGTTGGGAGTGACCTTTCGGAGGCTCGGCACATCCATTCTGGAATCTGCCGCAAATCCTGATGTGATCACCCGTGGCCGTCTTGTGGATTCTCTTCCTGACGCATTTTTCGTCGACCGAATTCTGGGCCGGCTGGGTCGAGACAACTGGCGTGAATCGATCGGCATGCCGCGTGATGACGATGCCGGGCGGCCTCAGGATGATCTGGCCGAATCACCGCTTGCGGCCGTTAAAGCCCTGGAAGCTCGAGTACGAGTCACGCCTGGTGTTTTTGTTTCAGAGCATGACCTGCGGATTGAGAAAACCGTTCCCGATGAATTCTCATCGGGCGATTTTACCGTTCAGATTTCCCTGACGAACCTTGGTGACAAACGCATTGACGGACTTCTGGTGCGAGAGATGTTGCCATTTGGAACGCGTGTTCGTGGTGCCAGTCCGGAAGCTGCTTTTCGCGAAGACACTTTAACATGGCTTGTTAACGATCTTCGACCTGCGCAAGAATTGATGCTGCGATTCACCGTGGTTCCTCCTAATGATCTGACTGCAGACCGACGACGAGATGCGGTTTTTGAATCCATGACGGAAGTTTCTGCAGTCACGGCTGTGGCCACGCGCACGGATGTGGTGGAAGACACTCTGCCGGCCGATCCGTTTCCATCCGATCGTCGTCGACTGGAAACGCCTCCGCGTCGCGAGTTGGTCGGGCAGCCCGACCTGATATTGCAAATCGAAGAACCGCTGGAGGCAGCTCCGGTCGGCGAGTGGACTCGGATTCTTTTCACATTAACCAACCGGGGCACTGCGGATGCTCGAGCGATTCGCCTGCGTCTGACGCTTGATGGCGCACTCGATCACTCCGATCTGCTCAACCGACCGCGTTCAGAGCGACAGGTTTTCGTCGATGTCGATCAGGTCGTTGCAGGAAAGTCACGCCGATTTCGTCTGGAAGTGCGGCCTGTCTCTCGCGGCGAGACCGTGTCGACGGCTGAAGTGATTCTGAATGGAAATCGAGTCGACCGCAGGATGTTTCGCCTGGTTGCGGACGATGCGTCCGACCGACTTCCGCCGTCAGGAAACACGATTCGCTGAAATCGGTTTAGCAATCCTGCTGGCAGTGGACGTAGCAACAGAGTACACCGAACACTCGAAGAAGGAGCTTGCCATAAGTGGCCGGGGGTTTCAGAGTGCCGGGATTCCGGGTCACGAACGTTCGCACATCCTGCAGCACGGATACATCACAGCCATGCACCGCGACAGTACTGTCCTGGCCAAATCGGCCAGCGAACCCAGTTCCGCTGCTGTGATTGATGTGCGTGACCTTGTGAAGAAGTTTGCACTTCCCACAGGAGATGTGCTGGCCGTCAACGGTGTCACAATCCAGGTGTCTGCCGGAGAAGTCTTTGGACTCCTGGGAGCCAACGGAGCCGGCAAGACGACAACTCTGCGCATGATGCTTGGACTGCTGAAGCCTACGTCCGGACGTGCGACCATCGCAGGATTCGATGTTGCGACGCAGCCCGAAGATGTGAAACGTAACATTGCTCTGGTCTCAGCCAGCGCGGGGCTTTACCAGTGGCTGACTCCCCGGGAGTTGATGCACTATTTTGCGGATCTGTATGACGTCGAGCCGAATGCGGCTGAGCGGCGTGTTGAACTGCTGGCAGATCTGTTTGATCTGCGAAAATTCATAGACCGTCCCTGTGCGGGCATGAGCACCGGACAGCAGCAGCGCATCAATCTGGCTCGATCGCTTATGCATGATCCACCCGTCGTTTTGATGGACGAGCCGACTCGGGGACTGGACATTGTCGGCAGCAAGCGAATCTTTGACTTTACGTCGCACCTGAAGGATATCGGCAAGGCTGTGATCTTTTGCACGCATCGCCTTGAGGAAGCTCAACGACTCTGCAATCGCTTCGGTCTGATGTTTCGCGGTCGGGTGCAGCTGGAAGGTGATCTGAATCAGCTCCGACAGGCGACCGGACGCGAATCGCTTACAGACATGTTTTTGGACCTGATGGCTCGAGAACAGCAGATCGATCTCGACGAACAGCTGGCAACCGTTTCATTGCAGAACTCAGAACGAAAGTCGTGACGCAGTGAATCGCCAGCAACCGCTGATGAGTGGAACGGAACCGAACAACGATTCAGAGTCGTCACGCACGAGCAGCACCGTGCCCGTTCGCAGTCGAGGCCGACACTTGCGGCGCATTGCCAGGCTGGCACGCAAAGAATTGCGAGAATCGCTGCGAGATCGGCGAACGCTTGCCACGCTGATCATGATGCCGCTGATCGTTTATCCGCTGCTGGGATCAGTCGTTCAGAAGTTTGCCATTTCGCGAATCGACATCAATGCTCCTGCGGCGGCCATCGTCTTCGATATTCGAGTGGATCCGGAACTGCAGAGTAAATTTCCGGAGCCGGTTTTGGAGGCATCCACCGACGATGCTTTAGGGATGACAGAATCCGCTGCCGGCAACTCGAATACCGACACGACAAAAAGTCCGACCCCAGAGGCTGCCAATCTTACGGACGAAAACACTACAAACGAAGGAAAACTGAAGGATTTGACTCAACAGATATTGAACGGGCAGCCGCCAGCAGGAGTCAATCAGGCTGATGCGCCTGTACGTTTCGAACGCTACTCGCAGCCGCCCGGAACCGATCTTGAGGCACTTGTTCGGGACGGTTCGGCAGACGTCGCGGTCCTTGAAATTCCACCGACGACAGATCCGACGACCGGAGTTCTGAAACCGGGCGAACTACGAATCGTCAGTCGTCGGGGAGATCCCTTCAGTGCTCGCGCGGCCAGCGAAGCTGCACGGCAGGTCGCCGACTTTCGAGACGACGTGATTCGGTCGTTGCTTGATCGAGCACAGATCGGCGCGGCTGCGATGCCGTTCGTTT
>QWOO01000123.1 GCA_003669615.1 Planctomycetota bacterium | reverse complement strand
GGCCATCGGCACAATCATCGAACCCGAAGAAAACAATCTGGGGACTCGACTTCCCTGCAACCTGGGTCCGTGGGGCGACTACCTGATTGACGTTTGTGCTGAGCTGATGGAAGACTTTCATCTGGATGGATATTCGTTTGACGGCAATTATCATCCCGCGCTTTGTCACTGCAGTGCGTGCCAGGAAACATATCAGGCGGAGACAGGACGCAACCTTCCTGTCGCTGTCGATCTGGATCAAATTGCCTACCGAGAATATCTGGTCTGGCGCGGTGAGAAACTGGAAGACCACTACCGCAAACTGCAGCAGCGACTCAAGGCAATCAGGCCCGACGCTGTCATTATGACCTGGACCGTGAACGCCGGACGCTACGGCCACTTCCTGCATTCCCCGCGTGCCATGCCGACGCGTCTGAATCTGCTGATTGACCTGCCCATGCAGGAATGGTGGCTGGATGAAACGAATCTTGGCGCCAGCATTGCGCCAGCTTTTGGAGCGGAATACCTCGCTGCAGTGAGCGGTTACCGCGCCTGCGGATGCGAACCGTATCTCATGTCTCGCGGAAACCCCTACAGCAGTGACAGTTTCCCTCCGCACGAACGCATGACTCGTTCGCTGATGACTCTTGCGCATGGCAGCACGACGGCCCATTCGCTCGGCTGGACCAATGGCGTCGAAGGTGCCGCTCCGGTCTTCGCAGAAACGCAACGGAGGGAACCATGGATCACACACGCCAAACCGATCCCCTGGGCCGCGATCCTCGTGAGTGAGCAGACACGTCAGTTCTTTGCATGGCGCGACATTGCCGATCGTTTTCTGCCACATGTTTTCGGAGCCTACCGAGTCATGCTGGAAGAGCATTTGCCCGTGTCTCTGCTTAACGACTGGGATGTGACCGTTGAAGAACTGTCGCGTTACAAAACTGTGATTCTGCCCAACGCAGCGGCACTGTCTGAAGCTCAGGTTGAAGCATTGCGAACCTACGTAAAAAACGGCGGTGGGCTGATTGCGACGATGGAAACATCCCTGTGCGATGAGCTGGGTCGTCCTCGAAAAGACTTCGCTCTGGCCGACGTTTTCGGTGTCTCTTATCTCGGCCCCATCACTGCGGATGCCTCGTTGCAGAAAGACTCTCTGGATGAAAACTTTGCGAGGTCTCTTCCGGAAGAGTACTGGCAGCAACGCGCCGGAGCAGGCACTTTGTCATGGGATCAACACACTCTGCTGAAGCAGGACGAGCTGACTCAACTGGTTCCCAATAAGACGGCACGCTACAAAGGACCGCAGGTCCGAGTGACGTCACCGGTCTCTCCTGACGAATTGGCGATGCACCTTGTTCCAGACGCACCTAACGGAGCCACTGCTGCCTCAGAAAAATTGCCCGCTGCGATTGTGCGAACGTTTGGCAAAGGCAGAGTTGTCTATTTTGCAGCCGGAATCGATGCCGCAATGTTCAGCTACGCCTATCCCTATCAACGCATGATTCTGAACGCAGCCGTGAACTGGGCTGCGGGTGAAGTCCCATTGGTAACGGTCTCCGCACCACGCTGCGTCCATGCGGTGTTCAAAGAGCGACAGGATCCTGTTCACGGTCGGCAGCTGGTTTTACATCTGTTCAACAATGTGAATACAACCGCCCATCATGGGGCTCCCGCTACGGACGTACCATTGAGAGAAGAGACACTTCCCATTCATGGAATCCGCGTCTCATTCCACGGTACTCCGCCGCGCAAACTTCACACAGAGCCCGGTCATCATCCGATTGAGATCACTACAAATTCCGCCGGGCTGTCCGAAGCAATTTTGCCGCCACTGGAAATTCATGCAATGCTGATCGGTGACGACTGGCCATAGCTCAGACAGACCATCACATGCGATTTGCCGCGACTAACGGGCGTTCAAGAATGTCCGAGCCTGCTGGATCACTTCGCTGGCAGCGTCTTCAAAAACGTAATGCCCGGCGTTAGGCAGTTCCAGCGTCTGAGCCTGCGGAAAGCGGCGACGAAACTCGGTCAGGAAATCTTTCGGCGTGAAGCACCAGTCCTTCATGCCCCAGATCAATTGTATCGGATGCCGTGAAAACTTGCTCAATGAACCATCGACTTCCGTGAGCGTCGCATAGCTGCGATGCGTGGGACTTAATGGAATATCCTGCACAAATTCATGGACCGCCACTCGATTGGCCCATGAATCATAGGGAGCGATGAATCCTGCGCGGGCTGCAGGAGTGAGCGGCTTCTCCACGGCCATGTTCAATGCCGCGCGAGCAAACAAATTGAGCCCTCGATCTCCCAGCATTCCCAGCACCGGAATTCGGCAGAGTGCGATGCGAAACGGAATCGCCTGACTCAGGAACGCACCCGTATTCATCAGCACAAAACGTTCAAATCTTTCGGAAAGACGACCCGCGCAGCCCATCCCAATGGCTCCACCCCAGTCATGACCAAACAGAGTCACGTTCTGAAGATTCAACAGTTTTACCAACGCAGCAAGTCGCTGAATGTGGCCGTCCAGAGTGTAGACGGAACGGTCCTGAGGCTTCTCCGAAAAACCGCAGCCCAGATGGTCAATCGCGATGACTCGGTGGTCGCGACTCAGGTCCGCCACAAGCCGGCGCCATGCAAACGACCATGTCGGATTTCCATGGACCATCAGCAGCACAGGCCCCTGGCCTTCGTCAATGTAATGCTGAACGTGCCCGTCTGCTTCAAACCAGTGTGATGCAAACGGATATTCTTCTTCGAACCCGGCCCGATTTGCTGCACGAGATCGCAGATTCGGATCAATAAGTTCCGGAGTCAAGAGTCGTGCGACTGGTTCTGAGGAAGGCATCGGTGCGATTATCGTTGTCTGGGACCAGGTGTCCCGTATAAGTTTTGGATGGCAATTTTTCGGACACACTGATGGGAAGTCGGTGAGAAATGCGGGCTACCAAATCAGCTCGGCTGGCCGCGTCCGGGGCTCTACAACTTTCGGATATTCCCGGCCGTTTTCTCATGCCGTTCAGTCACTGGATCACCCGGAGGCTATGCGGATCATGCCCACGATTCCAGCGTTACGAGCGTTCTGTCTTCAGAACATCTCGAAGCTGATACACAGCCGCTCGGATTTGCTCTTCGGAATGGTCACAGCACACAGACATTCGCAGCCGAGCTGTTCCCACAACCACCGTCGGCGGCCTGACCGCAGGCAGGAAATAACCCGCATCCAGCATCCGTCGAGAAACCCGAACCGCACGTTCATCGTCCCCCAAAGCAATGGCAACGATCGGGCTGAAGGGAGGACTTACCTGGTCAAAAATCGTTTTCAGGCCTGCTTCCGAAATTAATTGCCGCGTCAAAACTGCTCGAGCCATCAGTCGTTGCCGCCGTTCCGGTTCCTCCTGAATGACGTGCAAAGAAGCGATCGCAGCCGCACAGACTGCGGGTGGCAGAGCTGTCGAAAAGAACTGACTTCGAGCGGTATTCCAGAGCCAGTCACACAGGGGACGAGTCCCGGCAACAAAACCGCCCAGCCCACCAATCGCCTTACTGAGTGTGCCAATGCGAACGGCCACACGCGTTTCTACCTGCTGCATTTCACAAACACCATGCCCGCTGTCTCCAAAGACGCCCGTCGCGTGCGCTTCGTCCACGACAACTGTGCCGTTGTGGGCTTCGGCGAGATCACACAATCGCGGCAAGTCAGCCAGAGTACCGTCCATGCTGAAGACGGAATCTGTCACGATGAAAATGGCCTCGAAATCCCTGCGACGTCGTCCAATAGCTTCGTGCAGACTATCCAGTTCGCTTCGGTCATACACAAAGAACTTTCCGGCACTGGCGCGGCACCCGTCAATGAGACTGGCATGGTTCTCCCGATCACAGAAAACAGCATCCTGGGACCTGACCAAAGATGTGAGTGTTCCATAATTCGCCGCAAAGCCGCTGGGAAACAGAACGGCCGATTCTGTCGACTCAAAAGATGCCAGCGTCTTTTCCAGCTGTTCGTGCAGCGACGATCGGCCGGCAATAAGCGCGCTCGCACCGGCTCCGTACTGTTCGGCTGCCGCAGTCGCGAACGCCTGCAACACTTTGGGATGCCGAGTCAGCCCGAGATAATCATTGGTCGCAAAGCTGACACACGGACGACCATCCAGCATGTACTCTGTCGTGCTGACAGCATTGGAGCAGCGCCGCTCGCGAACTCGATGAGTTTCCGAAAGCTGCTTCAATGAAGCGTCAATCCGCTGGTGAACAGGGTCGTTCTGCATCAACACACTTTAGTCCGATTTTCAGCCCGTGCTGATGAAAACCACTGGGCACCGCCATGAATACAGACCACTGACTTGGCGTCACTTCGCATCGCTCGGCGATTGCTGCAGCGAGGCGCGGGCCGCCTTGATAAGGGGCTGCAGCTGAGCGTCGATTTCCTCTGCCTTGAGCAGGGCTTCAGCGGTCGGCAGTCCGGCCTCCATACCGGGCCGTTTATGACCAATGCGACTCAGCCAGGAGTTATGAAGTACGGTGGATTTTTGATTGATCAAAACTGTCATCGACTCGCTGACTGGAATCCATGTCTCCACGCCCCATGCCTTCAATACAACTTCAGCAATAGTTCGATGCCCTTCACTATTGCAGTGAACTCCATCGGGAGCGACGGTAAAGGTCGGATCGGCTTTCCGCTTCTCAGTCCAAAACGCTGCGATCGGCGTGTAAAGATCCACCACCATGTCGACTTTATCACTTTGCGTCACCAGCCACTGGCTGTATTTCTGAATCACCTGATCGTAGTTTTCGTAAACAGCAAACCACGCATACTTTTCACTGCCGGCCGGCAGCAATTTCCCAGCGGTCTTCAACGGCATCGCATCAAACGGAGGCGGCGTGAGCAACACCAGCCTGGCTCCGGACGCTTTGACTTTTTCTATCAGACGACCAATCCCTTCCTGATACTTCTGAAATCGCTCTTCGCTGAACGGGTAGTAGATTCCATCATTCATACCATAGCAGGCGACAACCAGATCAGGTTTGACTTCCGCAAGCGCTCGATCCAGGCGCTCATGGATGTTCGGTCGAGGAAACGGATGATCGGGCTCGGACAGCCCCGTGCAGTTTTCGCTCGGCAACCCGGCGTTGATCAGTTCGGGCATCGGATCAGTGCCGTGCAGACGCAGCTGCATCTCGATCATGCTGACAAATTCGCCGGCGTGCGTGATCGAATCGCCCAGAAACAGAATCCGCCTGGCTTTCAGTGGAAATCCGTCAGCAGCGCGCAGCACTGGATTCAGCAGCATCGAATTCAGAAGGACCAGCAACAGAATCAGCCGGAAAAATGGCTTCATGGATGGGCTCTCAGAAACAAACAGTGGTCAGGACGGTGAACGAATACAGAGTTTGTTTCAATGAGGCACAGGATTCAACTCACCGACGAATCACCTTTCGACTCAACCAAATCGGGAACCAGTTCAAAGGCGGAGATCACTTCCGCAGGGACTCGACACGGTTGCAGCGTCGCAAATTTGACAAACGCCCAGTTGGTGCACGCCAGCGCCAGCTTTTTCCCGTCCGACGGACGAAGAAGTTCGTATCGTCGCAACGAAGTCACTCGCTTCAGATCGGCGATCCATGTTCGCACCACAATCTCGTCGCCGACAAATGCCGGCACGAGGTACTCGATAAAATGCGACCGAACGACCCAGCCCTGACCCAACTCGTAATAAGCTTTCTGAGGCCAGCCCTGAATCGTCGAATGCGCGACAGCGGCATCCTGAAGCCATCGCAGATACTCGATGTTGTTCACGTGCCCGACGCCATCAATTTCAGCGGGCGTGACACAATGGTGGTACTCGAAAATCGCCGGCATGGTCTATAGTCTGGTGGAGTTGGAAAGAAACAGAACACTCAGCAGAGACTGTCGGCCGGTGCTCAACGAGCGACGCGCTTCGGGCCGGGGAAAAACGCATTCGTCGAACGGATATAATCGACGTAGCCAGGCCGACGTTCGGAGATGTCTTTCTCCAGCAGAGTGACTCCGGAAACTTTCATCAGAAAGACGCTCATCACGACAGGCGAAACAACCGTCCAAAGTGGGGCGCCACAGGAAAAACTGAAAAGCCACAGGCCCCACCACACCGCGAAGTCTCCAAAATAATTGGGATGACGCGTCAGGCCCCACAAACCGGAATTCAGAACCCGACCTTTGTTGTCCGGATTGGCTCGAAACCGCGCCAGCTGCCAGTCACCGACGCCTTCAAAGAACACTCCCAGTCCCCAAAGGAAGATTCCAAGAGGAGCAAAGACGGAGGTCGCGATTTCACCCGAAGACGCATAGGCCGCTATCACCGGGATCGCCACAAACCACATAATTACAGCCTGCAGCAGAAACACAATGCCCAAACTTTTCCACCACCAGCCAGGCTGATACCTGTCACGCATCGCGGCATACCTGCGATCTTCATGGGGATCTCCGAAAATCCGAATGGCAAGATGAATGCCAAGACGAGTTCCCCACAGTCCAACCATAGCCAGAAGCAAAGTCTCCGGTCGATTCAATCCCGCTTCGCTGGTCTGCAGTTGATTCAATGCAGCAAGCAAAACAAAACCGGGTCCCCAAAACGCGTCAATGATGCAGACACGCCCCATCACGAGGCTCAGACTCCAGACGAGTACCATATAGCCAACGGCCATAGCGAGGGAACTCAATAAAAGCGCAGACACTGATTAACCTCGCTGCTGAAACAGATAGTGCGACACAAACCATTCGCGGCCCGCATTGAACCCGAAAAGCTCTGCACATGCCATGAAGAACATTCGCCAGCGATATTGCCACAGCCGCCAGTCTTTTCCGTAAGTCGTTTTCAGGATCTGTTCGACCTCCACGGTGTTCTGATCCATCAGCTGCAGCCAGGCATTGCTGGTCTTTTCGTAGTGCGTTCCATCCCAGCACCACTGTTGTTCCAGTTGCAGATGAGTCTGATAGTTCAGCAGCAGATTTTGACTGGGCATGATGCCACCCGAAAAGAAATAACGAGCCATCCAGCTGGATTCGCCTGTGTCTTCAAACGGATACGCAAATCGATGATGACAGAAGATATGAACAAACAGCTTCCCGGAGTCCTTCAGCCAGGAGCTGATGCGTTCCATCAATAAGGGATGATTGCGAACGTGCTCAAACATCTCCACCGAGACGACGCGATCAAATTGACGATCGCATTGAAAATTATTGACGTCACAAGTCTGCACCTGAAGATTGGTCAGTCCCAGCCGCGCCGCTTCTGCAGTGATGTACTCCCGCTGCGATGCGGAATTTGACACGGCTAAAATCGTGGAGCCCGGATAGTTTTCAGCCATGTGCAGACTCAACGAACCCCAGCCGCAGCCAAGCTCCAGGATGGTCTGACCATCGTGGAGATCTGCATGTTCGCATGTGCGTCTCAACGCTTCTCTTTCGGCCTGATCAAGGCCTGTGGTCTCCGCGGTCCAGTAGCAGCAACTATACTTTCGATGGCTGCCCAGCACCTTTCCAAAAAAGGCGGCCGGGACCTCGTAATGCTGCTCATTGGCCTTCTCAGGCACACATGCGATCGGACCACCTGCCATCTGCATCAGAAAGCTGCGGAACTGTTCGGTCGACGTTTCCAATGACCCCTGCTGAAGCTCATTCAGACGAGCTTTCAGTAAACTGCGAATACCCAGCCGCACCAGCCCATCCGGCAGACGGCCGTTTTCGGCCAGGCTTATCAAAGGCGTTGCGATGTGCAGCAAAGGCATTGGGGGAACTCCGATTGAGAGATTATCTGATCAGCAGCATTCGTCGTATGTTGGCACGGGTTCAGTGATCAGTCTCCACTGCCAGCCAGCCCGATCGTACAAGCCGGTTTTGCCCACAGCACCTGCACCACGCCGATAGCTCTTTCCAGAAATGCGGCTTCGCAGTAGCACAGATAGTAACGCCACATGCGAATGAATCGTTCGTTGAATCCCTGAGCCCTCACATCGTCGAGCCGCTCGTGAAAGCGTTCATTCCAAAGACGCAGAGTGCGAGCGTAGTGAAGTCCAAAGTCGTGCAGGCCCAGCATGCGCAGAGATGAGTTCATGGCGACACAGCTTTGCATCGCGGAGATTGACGGCAAAAATCCGCCGGGAAAAATGTACTTCTGAATGAAGTCGACCGAATTCTGATAACGAGCGTAGCGTTGCTCGGGCATCGTAATAGCCTGAATGACCATCGCTCCGTCATCTTTTAACAGACGATCGCAAATGGCAAAATATTCGGGCAGGTATTGTTTCCCAACGGCTTCAATCATTTCGATCGAGACCAGCTTATCAAACTGTCCCTTCAGATCTCGATAGTCCTGTTTGAGCACTGTGATGTTGTCGGAAAGCCCAAGGTCCGCGATGCGTTGAGTCGCCATGCGATGCTGCTCTTCTGAAATCGTTGTCGTGGTGACTCGACATCCGTAGCGACTGGCCGCATGAATAGCAAAAGTGCCCCAGCCCGTACCGATTTCCATGACATGATCTGTCGGCTTCAATTGCAACGTACGACAAACTCGATCCACCTTCTCAATAGAAGCGTTCTCAAGCGACGTCTGTTCGC
>QWOO01000126.1 GCA_003669615.1 Planctomycetota bacterium | reverse complement strand
GAAACCGGACAGGGCGCGGATTTTACGAACGGACATGGTCAAGGGACCGACATGGTCATCCATGAATCGCGTAAATACGGCTTTGCCCGAGCTTTGACAAAAACGGTTGCGAGCGCATTGGCGAAAAAAGGCCGCACCGAAAGTCCGTGGGTTCATCTCAATGATGTCGCCGGCTTTATCGGGCCGGAGGGTTTTCGTTCTCGAGAACAGTTGGTGCGATGCTGCCTTGAAGATATCGTGATGGGCAAGCTGCATGGTCTGATGATTGGCCTGGATGTTTGTTCGACTCTGCACATGGACGTCAGTCTGAATGATCTGGGCTGGTGTATCGATCAGATCATGCCCGCGAATCCCGGGTATCTGATGGCCCTGCCAACTCGTATTGATCCGATGCTCGGCTATCTGACAACCGGTTACCAGGATCATGTTCACATCCGTGAGACGTTCGGTTTCAAAGTCGACGATCGCATGTGGTCGTTCTTTCAGGCACTGGGCGTGATTGATGCCGCAGGAAAACCGACACAGCATTTCGGAGATCCGGCCTGGGTTTATCTGCAATATTGCCGTCGCAAACAGGATGCGCGTCCGGAGGCAGAGATCCGTGCAGAAGCGAAGGTGCGAATCGCCGAAGTGAGATCTCGCGGCGTGTTTATTGCCGAAGGTTTTGGAGAAAGCTACTCGGCCCTTCAGCCGTCGCTGGCCGAACATATCCAGCACATTTACGACGATGCAAAGATCTCCATCTGGAAAGAGCTGGATGATGTGTTTGTCTCAACGATTCCGAATGTCGTCCGGCTGAAAACACAGTCGGCCGATCGTGAAGACTACATTCTGCACCCGGTTTCGGGTGAGCATCTTTCGGACGATTCGAAGACGCTCATTCAGCAGCTGCGCGAGCAGAGTCAGCAGTCCGATACGCAGATTGTAATCTCTGATGGACTGAATGCGCTGGCCGTGACGGACGGCGATCAGCTGATGAGCCTTGTGCGTCGACTCCGAAAGGAACTAGTCGGCTCGGGCTTTAAAGTCGCGCCGACAAATGTCATCGTCGAGGCAGGTCGAGTGCGAGCCGGGTATCGCATTGGCGAACAGCTCTTCGGTGGCCGAAAGGGTCGCTTCACGACCCTGCATGTGATTGGTGAACGCCCGGGAAGCGGCCATCACACGTTGTCGATCTACATGACGGTCGCTAATGGAGATGTTTGGGGTGAAGTCGACAAAGTGGATCACAACATCACGAAGGTAGTGTCAGGCATCGCGATCACAGCGTTGTCGCCCGAACTCGGCGCGATTGAGGCCGTGAAGATTCTCCGCACGATGTGAGCGGTGTGCCCCGCGTGTCCATCTATTTGCAGGGTGTGACAAGGGGGCGCCAGCGACCGCAGGCACACCGTTGTTGTTGCGGTTTCATTGTGAGGCAGATTGCGAAATTGTCGAGCCTGCGCTGCGCTTGTCATACCCTGCGAATTACGGTCACACGCTACGCGTCTGCGTGATTCTCAGGAATCAGCCAGACCCAGGCTTTGCCGAGACGGCCACCATAGTTGCCGGCCGTAATCTTTTCGACACCGGGAACAATCGACGCAGCCTTGATGGCCGCTTGAGTCGCCGCACTGACGGTGGCCAGATCATGGCCGTTGATGATGATCTCCATCACCGACTTGATGCCGTCTGGAATCTGCGAATCAATTCCCGATCGGCCCTTCAGCGTAGGACAGAACGGATGATTGGTGCTCGCGAACATAAATTTGTGACGACTGCCGGCCTTGGAACCGCTGGCTGCAACTCCACCAGGGAACGGGGTGATGACGCCCGGCACTGTCTGGCAGGCCGCGACAGCTCGTTCGGCCGCTTCCAGTGAAGCGTCCACGCTGGTCGCCATAAACCACAGGTTGCCGCCCATCACACCATCGTGATACCCGAAACGGCGGTCGATACAGAACTCGCCGCCCATCGTTGGAACGACCCACATTCTGCGGCCGAAGCGATCTTCGAGCTGCTCGTGGCCGTCGCCGAAAAATGAGAGCTTACGACCAAGCTTGTAATAAGGTTCGGTGTCGCTGAGTGAAAAGCAGGCAGTGGTCGGACACGTCAGAACATTCTGACAGACACGTGCCAGCAACGCTTTTTCGAGCGCCTCGACACGGTGCTTCCAGAAGCGAGGCACGTGCAGCTGGCAGATTGCCCCCGGCCGACCATCTGGAGTGACGAACGATTCATCTCCGCCGGGCCCGACGTATCGATCAAGGCCCGCTTCGCAATCGCACATGATTGTGGATGAACCATAACCCGTGGCTGCGTTGATGGCATGATCCAGCCACTTGCGATCACGGGCTGTGATTAGAAATTCGACATACAAACTTCGAAACGCTTCCGCGTACGTGTCTTCAACAAAGCTTGTCATCAGCGACTACCGCACCATCAAAAACAGAGACGAAGTTTGGAATGTGAAGTCCGGGACCGATCAGCCTCGACCACGGCCCTGATAGACATTGTCCTCAGTGACAATTTTGTCCATGTAGATGTCGTGATGAGCAACTGGGATTTCGTCAAACAACTGACACTCAAAAGCCAGGGCCACCAATGGTGTATCACGGCGAGCGTGCTGCAGCAGTTTGTCGTAATAACCTTTGCCGTGTCCCATGCGACCGCCGCGACGATCAAAGCCGACTCCCGGTACCATGATCAGGTCCAGAGATTCCACATCGATTTGTTTTTCGGCAAGGTCTCGCAGTTCGGTTTTCGGTTCGAGAATTCGGTACATGCCGAGTTCCAGTTCGTCCATGCTGGTCAGCTTGAACAGTTCCAGTTCCCCTTCGGCGTTGCACCACGGCACGACGATGGTCTTGCCGGATTGCAGGGCCAGTTCGAGATCATGGCGAGTTCGGACTTCGCTGCGGACGTCGATGTAAAACATCACAACTTCTGCCGTCGCATATTCCGGCAGTGACATGAACGCACCGACAATGCGGCGGCTCAGTTCATCTTTATTTTCCTGTGCATTGCGATTTGTGTGAGCCAGCTTGCGCAGAGCCTCTTTTTTTTCACGAATTGCAGATTCGGACATCATGTGATTGAAACTCTTTACAATTGCTGTCGCAGGGCTCGACAAATTCAGATGGACCACAGGCGGGATGGCAAAATGCTGTCGAAAATCATGAGACCGAGGTGACAGACGTCATTTGATATTCCATCCACTCGCCTCGGTGAAATTTCAACGCCGCTTTTATAACGATCGTGTGTGCCATTCAACCAGCAATATAGTTCGAAAAACCAGTGTTCTTTCTGAACGGAACGCCAGGCGAGTCCGTTTCGGAGATCGACGGGCCGAACTCGGCTGAATCGACGGCAGGCATGGACGCAAGCCCAGTACCATTCTGCAGCCCGTGGACCTCTGCGGCCAAAATCCTGCGTGACAACTTCCCGGGTTGAGCTTCAACTTTCTTAAGTGCTCAGCTGGAGAGAAAAATTTCGAAAGGTACTCGGTAGAACTGGTGGTTTTTGCATTCCGCAGACTCTTGCAATCCATCTGGAGATCCACCACGATAGCTGAATCTGCATATTTTCCAGCCTGCCGGGAGTGTTGAAAATGGATCGCCCTGCCCTTCTTCTCACGATCATGTCTCTTGTCTGTTCGCCTCTGAATGCCGCCGACTGGCCACAGTTTCGAGGTCCCGGAGGCCAGGGGCATTCCGACGCTACGAATCTTCCGCTGACATGGAGCGAAACGGAGAACGTGGTATGGAAAGTTCCCGTGGCCGGTCTTGGCTGGTCTTCGCCATCCATTCAGGGTGATCAGATCTGGCTGACAACTGCGATCGACGACGGCAAATCACTGCATGCGATTGCACTGGATCGAGCGACTGGGAAAACGATTCACGACGTGGTCGTTTTTGAACTGGCTGATCCTGGTGCAGTGCACTCCAAGAACAGCCACGCATCACCTACACCGTTGATTGAAGATGATCGAGTTTACATCCACTTCGGGGCTCATGGAACCGCCTGTTTGAAAACCGATGGATCTGTTGTCTGGAAGACGCAGGAACTAAAGCACAACCATCGCCACGGTCCCGGAGGTTCACCGGTTATCTATCAGAACCTGCTGATTCTGAACTGCGATGGATCCGACCTTCAGTTCGTCGTGGCGCTTGATAAGAACACCGGTAAAGAAGTCTGGAAGAAGAAACGAGGGCACATCGGGGAAGACCGGATTAGTGGAAAATCCAGTGTCCCGATGGCATATACGACACCGTTGCTGACGGAGATTAACGGAAAAATTCAACTCTTAAGCAGCGGTGCGGACAGCATTGTTTCGTACGATCCTCTCACTGGTGACGAGCTTTGGTGGTTTCGTTACGACGGTTATTCCAACGTTCCACGGCCCGTTGTTGGTAAAGGGCACGTGTTTATCAGTTCGGGATATGATCGTCCGGAGTTCTTTGCGGTGCGAGTTGACGGCACTGGCGATGTTACAGAATCTCATCTTGCCTGGAATATGAAGAAAGCGGCGCCGTTGAATCCATCGCCTTTGCTGCTGGGTGATGAACTGTACCTGGTGAGTGATAACGGGATTGCCACTTGCCTTGATGCTGTCAGTGGAGAACAGCATTGGCAGGAACGTATTGGAGGCAATTTTTCCGCTTCGCCAACATTTGCTGACGGGCGAATCTATTTTCTGGACGAAGAAGGAAAAACGACTGTCGTAGCGTCTGGGAAGAAGTTTGAGGTGCTGGCCAGTAATCAGCTGGAGGGGCGAACTTTGGCGAGTCCGGCGATGGTCGATAGTTCCATATTCCTGCGCACAGACACGCATCTTTACCGAATTGAGAAACCATAGTGGCTCGCAAGAAGCAGAAGAAGACGCAGCGAAGGACGAGCTCACCTGTTTCTCGTGATGTCCAGCAGGCTCGAAAAAGGGATGCTGAAGACCAGCCGTCTGTGCAGGATGTCGTCAAAGACCTTTTGTCGAACAGGCCGGGCTTTGTCGGGTTTCTTCTGAGCGTGTTGCAGCTGCTGGGGCACACGGCGTGGATTATGCTCGTGTGGTATCTGAGTGCTGCCGGTAAGGTGGCTCGACTGGATTCTGATTCTCCGATGTCGTGGTTGATCGTAGGGCTGTTGGGAATCAGCCTGACATTAACGTTTGTGTCACTGTTTGTGTGTTTGTTTTTTGGATTGAGAAGATCTCCCAGAGTACTCGCTGTCGCAGGTTTCGTGTTGTCGTTTTTTGTCGGCGTTTTAGCGTCAGCGGTTGTCTTTATGCAGGGCCTGCGGGCCATGAGTGGCCCGTGATGTCAGAGTTAAAGACGCGGAAGGCGGGATATGGCTGCTGACCGAGAACTCGAGTTGCCACTATCGACCGAGGTGTCGGAGCCTGCGAACATTGTGGCGTGGGCCGGCATTGTATTTGGTTTCATTGCCGCCCTTTTGTACGGGGTACTCTTCTTTCTATTGAGCGAACTGCCAGACAATCGCCAGGAGCTGGAAGGCCTCACCACGAATTCGCCAGCACTGACTCAACTGCTGATTGCCGGTGGAAGTGCGGGTTTGTTGAATCTGGTTTCACTGATACTTTGTCTCACCGGCTATCTGATTCCAGGTCGCTCGAAATTTGAAGCCATCGTGGGCACTCTCTTGTCTGCGTTGATGCTGCTCGCCGTGTTCTCGGTTGTCTTTGTCAGCCTGATGTTGACACCCTGATACATATGCTTCGCTGCCCTGCCGAATTCATTACCGTTTCGTTTCCATCCCAAACTACGCCATGGATTTGAAATGCCCAACTTTGATGAACACCGAATCGCCCCCGGACAGAAAGTCGACCTGCGAAAACTGGAGTCGGATGGGAAGGATCTGGTTTCGAATCCCAGCCAGTTGGAGAATGAGTTTCACGAGCGTCGAACTGAGATCGTGGAACTGGGTGAGAAACTGTTCGCTGAAGGACGTCAGAAATTATTGATTGTGTTTCAGGCGATGGACGGTGGCGGCAAAGATGGAACCATCCGGTCTGTGTTCGAAGGAGCTAATCCTCAGTGGGTTGAAGTGACTTCTTTTAGAAAGCCGAGTGCCGAAGAGCTGTCTCGCGACTATCTGTGGAGGATTCATAAGGCGGTTCCTCCGTCTGGAAAGATCGGAGTTTTCAATCGATCGCATTATGAAGACGTGCTGGTCGTGCGAGTTCACAAGCTGGTTCCTGAAGGCGTATGGAAACCTCGGTACAAACAGATCAACGCTTTCGAAGAAGTTTTGACCGCTTCGGGCACCACGATTTTGAAATTCTTTCTGCACATCTCGAAGAATGAACAGAAGCAGCGATTTGAAGAGCGGATTCAGATTCCGGAAAAGCGCTGGAAGTTTGATCCGGCAGATTTGGAAAAGCGCAAATACTGGGACGACTATCGAGCAGCGTTTGAAGACATGATGGAAAAGTGTTCGACAGAGAACTCGCCGTGGTATGTGGTTCCTGCCGATCAGAACTGGTACCGGGATTTGGTAGTCGCCAGCGTGATTGCCGATACGCTGAAGAAGATGGCACCCAAATATCCGGACCCTCCGGACGTGTCTGGTATTGTCATTGAATGATCACGCGATCAAAGGCTACTTCGCTTCGATTATTGCAGAACGAATGAAGGCTGGGCGATTTGTAGTGATACCGATCGCGCCCAGAGTTTGAAAGTAGCGAGCGTCGGCCGGTATATCGACCGTCCAGACATGAAACTCTTTCATTCCCTGCTGCTTCAGAAAATCAACGAACGTATCCGTAACAATCTCTCGATTCCCCTGCGTCCCTAACCCGTCAGCTTTTGTGATTTTCAGCGTTGCCGAAACTTCCATTACAGTCGGATGCCATGCCCCCGACTGCTTGTCTTGTCAGCCAGTGTTGAATTAGCGACTTCCAATTTACGGCCGGCAGTGCGTTCAGTGTTCGCGTCATGGATGCAGACAATCTGCTGATCTTTCGTCACATAGAAGTCGCCTTCGATGCCATCCGCATTTTGAGCCCATGCTTCTTTGAAGGCGGCGATCGTATTTTCCGGAGCATCCTGAGACGCGCCGCGATGAGCCACAATGACCTGCGCCGAGAGCGGCTGAGTCTGCGTCGCTGCCAGACAAGACAGAAGGAATAACACAGCGCGGTGAACGACGGAAAGGGTTTTCATCAGCAACGGTGTTCCGGAAGGCCAACGAGCGAAATCGGATCAGATTTTTCAGGTCTCTAACGCACTCTATTTAGGGAATATTAAGGGGGAACCGTGTTTTCCCGCAGCAGAGAGGAAATTTTGCTCAGAAAGCAAAGATCTGATAACGTCCCGATAGAGAACATTGCCGGGCTCCGGCTGCACAGGCGATCGGGGAATCAACAGGCGGTTTTTGCAAGCTCGTTTTGTAAGGAAGAGCATCGTGTCAAAGTCTTGGTTGAATGGAATGCGTGGGCTTGTAGTCATCGCCCTGCTTGCTGGCGGCAGTCTTCCTTTGTCGGCACAGGAAAAAGTGGCTGCTGACCCGGCAGAAGAAACAGAGTCGGCGGACGGCGCCGAAGCCCCGAGTTTGACCGTCGGTTCCAAGGCTCCGGCGATTAGTATTGAGCACTGGATCAGCGATGGTCAGGGAAAATTCAAACCTGTCGAAGATTTCGAAGAAGGTAAGGTCTACGTCGTAGAATTCTGGGCGACATGGTGCGGGCCATGCGTTTCCAGCATGCCTCACCTTGCTGAGATTCAGAATAGCTATGCCGAGAAAGGCGTCCAGATTATCAGCATTAGTGATGAAGAGCTGGAGGTTGTCCAGGGGTTTCTGAAACGACCGGTTCGCGGCGCAAAGGGACCGAAAGCCGCTAAAGAAGATTCGGAAGGCGATGCCGACAATAAGACTGCGGCAAAGCCTGTGACCT
The DNA here is from genome assembly GCA_003669615.1 of Planctomycetota bacterium. Lineage (GTDB taxonomy): Bacteria > Planctomycetota > Planctomycetia > Planctomycetales > Planctomycetaceae > SXXK01. The sequence goes on along the minus strand of QWOO01000126.1, from coordinate 24,746 downwards.
ATGCCAAACTCACGAGCGCCTACTGTCTCACGACCGATCCGGATGGATCCGTGAAGGCCGACTACATGGAAGCTTCCGGGCAGAATGGGATTCCCACATCGTTTATCGTGGGCAAGTCGGGGTTGATCGAATGGATTGGCCATCCGATGAGCATGGACATGCCACTGGAAAAAATCGTGAGCGATGAGTGGGATCGAGATGCCTTTCTGGAAGAGTTTCGCAAGGAGCAGGAACGTGATCTCGTCATGACGAAGCTGCGAACCAAAATGCAGAGAGGTGATGCGGAGGGAGCTTTGGAAGTTCTGGCAGCAGCTAAGCAAGCCGCGGAAGGTGATGCAGAAACTCAGGCGATGTACAGCCAGCTGGAGTTCCGTCTGAAGGCAACTTTTGCGATGCAGAAGATTCAGGCGGGAGAAACAAAAGAAGGCCTGGCTGATCTGGATGCGCTGATGGCAACAGCAGCTCCGGCTGAGAAGCAGCAGCTTGTGCTGGCCAAACTCAACGCGATGCTTTCCGCTGACATGCATGATGACGCTGCCAAACTGCTAACTGAAATTTCTGGTGCTGAAGAGACAACTCCTGAAATGTTGAATCAGCTGGCGTGGGGCATCTATGAGTTAGCAAAAGATAACAAAAAAGACCTGTCAGAACCTTTGACGAAAGCCGCAATGGCAGCGGCAGAAAAGGCTGTAAAAGCAGAACCTAAAAACAGCATGCTGCTGGATACCCTGGCTCACCTTGTGCATTTGCAGGGTGATCTGGACCGTGCCATCGAGCTGCAGACAGAAGCTGCTGCACATCTGGACGAAGCGTCGGATGATGCTAAAGAAGAGATCGCAGGATTTTTGGAAGAACTGAAAGAAGAAAAGGCTGGCAAGTAACGACGAAGTGCCCGTCAAATGATGGGCAAAGTTGTTTCAGTTCTCACAATCGTTGCGATGCAATGCTCAGGCCGATGTCTTAAAAGACATCGGCCTTTTTGCGTAAAGCTCTTCGCTTCAAAGTCGCACGAGCATTCGCAATCAATCCGGGCGTTCATGAGTCTGATGTCACGAGAAAAAACTTGCACGGATTGAGTCCGCAAATCAACTGCGTGAGGTTACTCTTTCCGATCAGCCTTCACTGGTCTTGCCGTCGTAGGCGGCTCTGACAGAAGCCGGACAGGCAAGCTCCGAGCTACTTTTCCGGGGGCCTTTCGGACTGGCCGGGAGCTGGTGCCGATGTTGTCAGGCGTTCTAAATTAAACAGGAAATGGTCGATATGAATCTTTTGATGCGTCTCTTCGTCTGTGTGACTTCTCTGTTTTTCGTTTGTTCGAACTGCGTCGTCGCGGACGAGCGTTTTGTGGGAAAGGAAAGTGAATGGAACGGATTTGCCAGGTTCGACTTTGAAATTGGTAATCGTCCCGTTCTGGTAGTCACTCCAAAGGTCGCGGCGAAGGGTAAACCCTGGTTCTGGCACGGAGAGTTTTTTGGTCACAAGCCTGCCCCGGATATCGCTCTTCTGCAGAAGGGTTTTCACATTGTCTACACTCAGATCTCGGATCAGTTCGGCAGCCCGACTGCTGTCGCTCATTGGGATCAGGTTTATGAAACGCTGACTTCGAAACATGGCTTCGCCAAAAAGGCCGCGTTGACCGGTACTAGTCGCGGCGGACTCTATTGTTACAACTGGGCCGCTCAAAACCCGGCTAAAGTGGCGTGCATCTATGGTGACGCGCCCGTGTGTGATGTGAAGAGCTGGCCGATGGGTAAAGGCCACGGCGTCGGCAGTCCCGACGAAGTTCGGAAATTGCTGGCCGTCTATGGAGTCGCGACAGAAGAAGAACTGTTTGCTAAATTGTTGAACCCGATCGACCTGTTAAAGCCTCTGGCAGAGGCTCACGTTCCATTGCTGCATGTCTATGGAGATGCCGATGAAGTCGTGCCCTGGGATGAGAACACAAAAGTCATCGCGGATCGATATAAGGCACTTGGTGGTGAAATCATCCTGATCAACAAGCCGGGCGTGGGGCATGTGCATGGGCTTGATGACAGCACTCCGATCATCGAGTTCATTGAGAAGCACTGTCTGGCCGCCATCAACGCCACGCATGTTCGTTGAGGAATCTCGCGGATCAGTGGTGGTTTCCTGGTGAGCCTTTATTGGTCAAAATGCCCTGCCGACTGGAACGCCTGGAATGCGGGAACAATCTTCCATCCATGGGCAGCGACCGTTGATGCGACAGCGCGCGTTTCTGGTCGAGCGAGGAAATAAAAAAGGCTCGTTCTGCTTTCGCGGAACGGGCCTTTCGTCTTCTGGCAAAGATGAATGTTCAAGAAGCTGAATGCTTACTTCTTCTTGCCTTTGTGGTTTTTCTCACGCTGCTGTTCCGAATTCTTCTGTGCGTCTGCTGCGGCGTCCAGAAGTCGCTGCAGAAAACCGGCTGGCTTAGCAGGAGCGGGTACTGCAGTGCTGGATCCATTGCGTGACACTTTTATTGCGGGGCTTGAATCTGGTTCAAGGACCTGAACGGCGGGAGTCGCAGGAGTCAATTTGCCGGTGCCCAGCAGTTTTCGTTCAGCGATACTCCAGAGGCTGGAGGCGATGAAGTACAGACAAAGGCCAGCCGGCTGATGCCAGAACATAATGCCCATCACGCCAGTCATCATATTCATCATCTTGTACTGCATTTCCTGCTGCTCATCCTGCGCCGGTGGCATGAATAATTTCTGTTGCGTCAGGAACAGGGCTACTGTGCACAGCGGAAGAATGCTGAAATCCTGGCCCAGTCCGAATGGCAGTGAAAACGGCAGCCGGAACAGAGCGTCAGGAGCGGCAAGATTATCGACCCACAAAAAGCTTTGCAGGCGAAGATCCACAGCCGAATTCAATGCCGTATAGAGGCCCACAAAGATTGGCAGTTGCAGGAACAGAGGCAGGCACCCGCTCAGCGGATTGATGCCATTCTTTCGCCACAGTTCCATCTGAGCTCTTGCCAGTTTTTCTTTGTCGTCGGCATACTTTTCTTTCAACAGGGTCAGCTGTGGCTGCAGCTCTTTCTGCCGAGCGGCCATGATGGCTTGCTTGCGGGAGATCGGAAACAGACATCCTCGCACCAGCACGGTGAGCGAGACAATGGCAAGAAAGTACGGCAGACCGAGACTGAAGAACGTGTCCAGCAGATAATGCATTCCTCGTGCGACAAAACCAAACATCCCGTAATTCAGTACCTGGCTGGCCTGCAGTGGAGCTGGGTCCAGCAGCTCGCGACGTTTGGGGCCAACGAAGAACGCATACTTGTGAGTCAGGGAATCTCCCTCGCCTTTGGCCTTCAGAATCACAGGCAGGGAAGCCATTCGCACACTGATATCCGACGTCTTATCCGGCGTCTTGGCGTCTGCTCTTGGATTTCGAGCGATCATCACAGGGTAGGTGCGTTCCAGCCATTTGCTGTCGCGCCGTTCTTCTTCAGACCGATCGTCAAGCGGTGCCACGAGCGCGGCAAAGAACTGCACGTCAACGCCCGCATATCGAAAAGCGGAGGTCCACTCGTGATCTTCACGCAGCATCGCGCGCTGTTCAAGCGGTGAGGAAAGCCGAGCAAGTTCACGGTTAAGAACAATGCAGTAACCATCGATCGTCCCAGCCGCAAGAGTCGCTGGCTTCGTGTCGTCCACAAATTCAATATGGATGTCACGATACTTCGAAGAGTGTTCTTCGTTTTCAAACAACACACCGACAGGACCCTGAAGCTCATAATCCACTGTCCGAGGTGTATCGGACAGATTGATCAACTCCAGAGTGACAGCCAGCGTGTAAATGGTCGGATCTGTCCGCCATGCCTGCGCGATAGCCGCCGAAGTTGCTTTCAGTCGCGGTAGTGAAAATGTCTTGCGGACGCGGAGAGTTCCATCGGGTGCGTCGTACTCAAAAACCGCTGTGGCAAGGGAATCTGTTTCCGTCTTTTCAACCAGCTTCCAGTTCGCAGATTCCAGAGTCAGCTTGCGGCTGGCCAGTTGCTTGTCGACGGCCGGCACGGCCATCGACAATGTTCGGTCATCTGTCGGATTATTGCCGATGATGCGGGCCGCCTGCGTTTTGTCCTTCATATTCTTGTATTGCGGAGCGGTGAGCGACACCGCGGCTACAGACGCGCCGGCCGAGGTCAGTTCCACGTTCAAGCCATAGCCGCTCTCGGGATCCAGTGACCCGAGTGTCACGGCTTCCGTCGGATACTCCGGAATCATCAGATCGGTTGCGGGGACGGCGTCGCCTGCAGCAATCGCCTGCACAGCATCGCCCTCTCTGGTCACCGCCGGAACCACTTCTGGAGCGGCCGCAACCGGCTTCTTTTTTGGTTCCGGGAAGAATTTCGGGCCGATGACAGTCGTCCAGAGATACAAAAATGCCAGCGACGTCAGCAGAAATGAGAAGAGTCTGCGATTTTCCATAAGATCAGATCGCGAGAAATCTCGCGAATTCCATCGAGTATGTGGTCAGAAAAGCCTGCTGAAGAATGGCTCAGCGGCCTCAGGCTGGATCAAATTGAGTTTGGAAAGATAACCGATGCGAACGCACGCGCGTATTGTCGGATCTTGAGAACTCCGTTTTCCCAACAGTTTTTAGGAAAGCAGAAGTCTGGGCGATCTGTGAGGGCTGGAATTCACCGGCCGATTTTCGGAATTCAACATAGATATTGGGCTCAAATTGAAAACAATTTTCAACGAATACGGCGGATCAAAGCTGATCTCACGGTTGCGTGTCGGGAAATCTCGGCCGACGAATGTCATGGTCTGCTTCGCCGTTCTTCGTCCTTGAATGGACGAACTGCGTCATTAAAGGTTAATCGATCACCGACACTCGATTCGCTGGCTGTTTAGATTTGTTAGCGATAAAAGAGCAGTTCAGGAGGGCTCCGTTCTTTCCGTTTTGATCAGGACCTATCGCTGTGCTTTCAGCCCAACTCAATTTCGTGGTCATATTGTTCGGTATTATGGCCTCCGCAGCAGCTCTGGTTGCCGCCGAAGGAAATTTTGTAGCCACCACGCCGGTACCGGCAGAGTATTTGGTGGGATTCGAGACTATTCGGGAATCAGATTCCCAAGAGCTGCTTCGGATTTTAGTAGAAGGTGAAATGCAGGGTCGAGGGACCGGTCAGGAAGGATATCTTCGAGCGGCCCGCTGGTTCGCAACGCAGCTCGAGTCGTACGGATTTCAGCCGGCAGGTGCAGATGGGTCCTGGTTTCAGAATGTTCCCTTCATCAAGTTGGCAACTCAGCCGGCGGACTGCGGATTCAAGGTCGGCGTCGAGGAATTCATCGGCGGAACGGCGATTGGGATCAGCGACTTCGCCGGCGCTTTTGAGGCTTCTCTTCCGGTGACTTTTGCAGTGGTCACGACCAATCGTCCTGAGATTGCCGAGGGCACGTTTGCCGGTCGCCTTCTGGTTATTCAATCGGCCGACCGTATTCGCTGGGATGATGCGTTCATCGTGCGAGGCAAGCCGGCGTGTGTGCTGATCGTGGCGGATGATGGTCGAGTCCGTAATGAAGCGGTGAACGAATCCGAGAAGACGCCCAGCTCCATTCCCGTGGCGATGGTCACTACGGCCGCGGCCAATGCTCTCGCGGCTCGGTGTGGCGCGCGTGCCGATCTTTTCTCTGCTAACGCTCCCACTGAGAATGTGCTTGTCAGTTCGTCACAGATGGTTCAATGCCGGCTAAAGATTGAACGTGAAAGTGTGGATGTTCCCAATGTCGTCAGCTGGTATCCGGGCGCGGATGAAACGGTACGGCACGAACATGTCTGCGTTGGCGCACATCTGGATCATCTGGGCCTTCAGCGGGGGGAATTGTTTCCCGGAGCAGATGACAATGGTTCGGGCTCAACGGCAGTCTTGCAGCTGGCACGCGCGATTCATGCCAATCCCGTGAAGCCCCGCCGCAGCGTGCTGCTGATGGCATTTTGTGCGGAAGAACGCGGGCTGCTGGGTTCAAAATACTATGTGGCCCATCCGCTGAAGCCGGTGAGCGATATGATCTGCATGCTGAATATCGATATGATCGGCCGCAACGAAGAGTCGACGTCAGAGCCTGCTTCGGAAAACGAGAATACGATTCATCTGGTGGGCAGTCAGGATCATTCGGCCGCGTTCCACGAGATGGTTCGGAAGGCGAATGAGTCCGTAGGATTTGTGTTTGAGTATGACGAAGAAAACCGTGTCGATGGGCGAAGTGACCATGCTTCGTTTTCCGAGAAAGGGGTCCCTGTCACGTTTCTGTTCGGTGGCTTCAATCCTCATTACCACAAGACGACGGATACGATGGACGGGATCAACTTCGCTAAGATCGCGAACGCTGCACGATTAGATTACCTCGTCCTGATGATGGCCGCGGAGCAGGGTCGATTCGCACTGGATGAAAAAAAGTAAGAGCACCGATTTCTGAATTAGGTGCTGTCCGCAGTTATTGGTCAGTTGGTCAGTTGGTCGGCCGATCCTTCAAAATCGTCAGAGCGGTCGCGTTCCGTTGTGGCATTTATCCATCTACGCCGGTGGTTCTGCGGTCGGATGTTGAAATCGGACGTCAGCCCCAACAGTGGCTGAGAGTTTCAGGATGTGTCAGGGATTTGTTTTGGAATGGAGTCTTCATGGCGATCACTCGTCATTTTCTGGACTGGGAAAAACCGGCCCTCACAGCCGCAGCTGATTATCTGATCCGGCGCTATGCTCACGGGGATCAGCTGGATATGTCAAAAGTCATTCTGGTCTTTCCGGGACGGCGCGCGAGTCGGCGGATGCTTGAACTTCTCGTGCAGCGAGGCGGCGGCAAGTGGCCCGCATTGATTCCTCCACGGATGGTCACGTTTACTCGTTTTCCGGAAATGTTGTACCCGCAAAAACAGAAGCTGGCCGACGATCTGACACAACTACTGGTCTGGCGGAAGGCGCTGTATGCGATCCCGTCGTGGGAGATCAAGGAGGCGCTGCCTAATCGTCCGCCTGAAGATTCTGTTCCCGCATGGATGGCCTTGTGTGAATCGCTTCGTAAGCAACACAACGAGCTGGCGGGCGAGGGACTGGAGTTTGATGAGGTGTATGAAAAGCTGATGCAGTCGGGCGACACTGAAGAAGCGAATCGCTGGAAAGCGCTGCGTCGGATTCAGTCGGAATACCTTGTGCAGATGGATGAACTGAAACTTTGGGATCGACAGGCGGCCCGGCTGGTGGCTGTGGATATGAACGAGTGCCGCACCGACAGTGACATTGTGCTGATCGGCACGGTCGACATGAATCGCATCATTCGAAAAATGCTGGATCAGGTTTCTGATCGCGTCACCGCGCTGATTCACGCTCCCGAATCGGAAGCCGATTCCTTTGATGAACATGGCTGTGTGAAAGCCGACGTGTGGGAGAATCGCCCGCTCAATATAGAACCTGCGAAGACTCGATTCACCGGGACGCCGATTGAGCAGGCTCATGCGGCGATGAAGGAACTTTCTTCCAGCAACGGACTCTACCGTGCCGACGACATCACAATCGGCGTGGCGGATGACACGATGGTTCCCACGCTGCTGCAGGCGATGGCAGATGCCGGTATCGCTGGTCACTGGCCGGTCGGGATGCACATTGCGGAAACACGTCCATTTCGCCTGCTGCAGGCATTAGCTCTGCACATTGCATCCGCTCGCGACGACATGCCGGCCGACTTTGCAACGCTCAATGATCTGGTGCGACATCCGGACGTCAATCAGTGGATCACCACTTATTTGGCCGCCACGTTGTCCGATGAGGAAGCCTATGATCGAATGGGCATGTGGCTGAGCGAACTGGACCAATACATCGCCGATCATCTGCAGGTGACACCTGGAGAAATGCTGGGCAAGGCACCACGTCGACTTATCGTCGCGGAACTCTGCCGAGCTGTGGAGATGTTGTCTCGCTGTCTTGTAGCCGATGCGTACACGGCCGAATCGGCAGGTTCCGCTGTGGGCCGACTGCGTTCCCAGAAGACGCAGCCGGTTAACCGGGCGCGACAGCGGACGCTTGATGAAATGGGTGACGTGCTCGCATCGTCGCTGACTCAGCAATTGGAACAGCGCCGTCCGTTGTCGGAATGGGCCGAAGGTGCAGTGCGAGTCCTCGCGACCATTTACGGAGAACGAGAACTCCATAGCGAGTCGGCAGCGGATCGGGGAATTGTGGAATGTGTCACGAAGCTGCAGGATTTGAATGAGCAGCTTCAGAGGATTCCCATCGCTGTGTTGCCGCTCTGCACTGCCAGTCAGTCGCTGCAGTTGCTGTTGAAGCAGATCGCCGTGGAAATTATTCCGCCCGAGCCGAACGATGATGCGGTAGAGCTGCTTGGCTGGCTTGAACTGACTCTCGACGACAGCCCTGTGTTGATTTTGACTGGATTCAATGAGGGCAAGGTTCCGGAGTCCATGAACTCTGACGCCTTCATGCCCAACAGTTTGAGAACTCGACTGGACCTGACCGACAATCGCCGTCGTTATGCGCGAGATGCTTATGCTCTGACGTCGATTCTGAAGAGTCGCCGAAAGGTGGTGCTTATCACCGGCCGAACGGACGTGCAGGGGAACCCGCTGGCCCCCAGCCGCTTGTGGTTTGCCGCTGATTCCGCGTCGATTCCCGATCGAGTTCACCGCTTTTATGATCCTGGATATGTGGCTGATGATGGTGTGGTGGAGGTCGCAGGTGCCGCTGAATCTGACGTTTTGCCTCGTCTGAGCGGCTTTGCGGTGCCCTGCCCGATCGATGTTCCGGCAGCCCCGGTTGAGATTCCTGTCACCGCGTTTCGTGAGTACATCCAGTGTCCCTATCGCTACTTTCTGCGTCGAGAGCTTCGACTGCGAAACGTGGAAGACGACGTTCGTGAGCTGAACGCGCCGGTGTTCGGCAGCCTGATGCATGATGTGCTGAAAAGCTTTGGCGAGTCGGCTGTTCGCGAAGCTCTGAACGTGGAGGCAATTGAAACATTTCTGTTTCAGGAGCTTCATCGGGAAGCTCTTGGAAAGTTCGGAAGGTCACGTTCGGCGACCGTCAGTGTGCAACTCAAAATGCTGGAAAGCCGCCTGAGTGCATTTGCGAGGTGGCAGGTGGACAGCCTTCGTGACGGCTGGCGAATTGCTTATACCGAGCGAGATTTAACGTGCGAAGATTTCGCAGACATTCACAATAGACCGGTGAAGTTGATCGGTCGAGTGGACCGGATTGATCGGAAGGAGTCTACCGGCGAGTGGCGCGTCCTGGATTATAAAACCAGCGAAGCGGCTGATCCGCCAAACAGAACGCATCGCAAGAAAGATGAATGGGTTGACCTGCAGTTGCCGTTGTATCGTTTGCTGGTGAGATCGATTCCCATCAAAGGCGATGTTCATCTTGGCTATATCCAGTTGCCTGGGGACCTGAGCAAAGTGGGTTACGAGCCGGCGACGTGGACGGATTCGGAACTTCTGCAAGCTGAGCAGATCGCTCGCACGGTTGCCGCAGACATCATTGATCTGAAGATTGATCGAGTCACCGCAATAAATGACGATCGCTATTCAGAGCTGGCCCGCATCTGTCAGGATCCTGTCATCGATCGCAATATTCCGTGGCTGGCGTCCTGGCCCGGTCGCGGTGGCAGTCCATCGTAGATCGACCTGACTCACGCCGATATTCCTGCGCGTAGTGAAACCAAAACCAACTTCGCTACCTTTCATCTTCTCCAGAACGTGAAGGCCGATTTGAAAAACGATCGGCTTACAGGCAACCATGAAACGACTCATCAAAGCCTCCGCGGGCAGCGGCAAGACCTTTCAGTTGTCAGGACATTTCCTGCGACAACTATTCCTTGGCGACCGTCCCGAAACAATTCTTGCCACAACATTCACGCGTAAAGCCGCCGGAGAAATTCTTGGACGCGTTCTGCTGCGCCTTGCGGAAGCGGCCGAAGATCCGAAGGCTGCGAAACGGCTGAGCGAGTTTCTTGCGCCGGCCGAAGTCACGTGCGAAACATCTCTTGCGCTGCTTGCAGATGTAACGCGGCATCTGCATCGCCTGCGCGTCTGTACGCTCGACAGTTTCTTTCAGCAGGTGGCTCGCAGCCTGACTCTGGAACTGGGCCTGCCGCCCGGATGGAGCATTGTTGATGAACACACCGACCGTGAGCTGCGAGAACAATCGATTGACGCGGTGCTTTCGCAACACATTCCTCAGGACGCGCAGAATCTGATGCAGATGCTTGCCAAAGGTCGGTCGAAGCGCAGCGTGCGAGACCTGATCGATGACACCGTCAGCAATTATCATGAACTGTTTTTGCTGACCGATGATGAGGCGTGGAACAAGCTTCCTAAGCTCAATCGACTGACTCAGGAACAGCGAGATCAGGCTCAGCGCGATCTGTATGCCGCACCACTTCCGACCGACAAACGCTTCATTAAAGCGAGGGCGGAAGACATGGAGCGATTTCAGACGGAGCAGTGGGACGAGTTCATCGACAAGGGCCTCGCCAGCAAGGTTTTGGCCAACGATCTGAAGTACTATGGAAAGACGCTGAATGACGAAATTGTTGAGATCTATCAACGCCTGCTGAGCCATGCCAAAGCCGAGCTGCTGGAACGCCTGGCCCTGCAGATGAAAGCCATTCGCAATCTGATGACGCGTTTCGATCGCGAGTATTCCAGGCTGCGTTCTGAACATGGTTGGCTGCGGTTTAATGATGTTACTCGCATCCTGGCAAAGTCAGCCGGGGCGGCCAGCGGGAGACGCATGGGGTTTCGTCTGGACAGTTCCATTCGCAATCTTTTGCTGGATGAGTTTCAAGACACTTCTGCGGACCAGTGGAAAATTCTGAGACGCCTGACGGAATCGCTCAATGATCACGGAGGCAAATCGAGTTTCTTTTGTGTGGGTGATGGGAAGCAGGCAATTTACGGCTGGCGCGGTGGTGTTGCCGGCATCTTTGATGCGGTGGCCGAGGCTGTTACGGACATCAAAACGGATACACTCGATACGAGTCGTCGATCGTCCCCGGCAGTGATGGAAGCCGTCAATCGGATCTTCAGTCAGATCACCAACCATTCCAACATGGACGACTATACGGCCGCCAGTCTGAAGTGGTCGAATGAGTTTCCAGAGCATTCGACCGCTCACAAAGACATGCCTGGTTATGTGTGTTTTCGCACGTCCCCGACAATGGAAGGCGAGTCGGCCGACGAACGGCGCGGTCCGTGGTTTCGCTGGGTCGCCGAGCAGATTCGCGAGCTGCATCAGCAGACTCCCGGCGCGGAGATCGGCGTGTTGACTCGGAAAAACAGCACGGTCGCCCGACTTGTTCATGAGCTGTCACTATTGAATGTGCCGGCCAGTGAAGAAGGTGGAACACCGCCGACCGACAGCCCGGCAGTTCTGACTCTATTGTCGCTGCTGCATTTGACGTCTCATCCTGCATGTCAGGTGTCGCGATTCCATGTGGCGAGATCGCCGTTCGCCGAGGTTGTTGGTCTGCATCGCTGGCGAGATCTGGCGCTGGCCACGAAAGTTGCTGCGTCCATTCGCGAACGCCTGATGGACGATGGATACGGAAAGACGCTTCAGTGGCTGTCTGAATCCGTACGACCGGCGTGCAGTGCGAGAGATCTGCTGAGACTGCAGCAGGTCGTGTCTCAGGGATGGTTGTTTGATGCGACCGGCTCTCTGAATCCATGTGACTTTGTACGGCTGCTGGAAAACAGTAAATTCCAGAAGTCCGAACCTGCGCCAGTACGAGTCATGACGGTGCATCAGAGCAAAGGCCTGGAATTCGATGTCGTTGTTTTGCCTGAAATCGATGGGCAGTTGTTTCAGAGCCCGCAGGCGGCGTTCACAAGCGAGAAGCCTGGTGAAGCTCCGGACCGCGTTTGTGTGTGGAGTAAAAAGTCACTGCGTCCCTTGCTGCCGGAGTCTTTGCAGAAAGCTTTCGAAGACACCATCTCACGGCAGGTGGCCGAAAGCTTGTGCGTCTTTTATGTGGCTGTGACTCGCGCCAAACACGCCATGCACCTGCTGTGCCCGCCGATTATGAGCGATAAGCCGCCCAAGTCCTATGCCGGACTTTTGCTTGCTGCATTGTCCGGTGGAAACCAGGCGCCTCCGTCGACAACACTTTACGAAACTGGAGATCCGGAATGGTTCACAGGTCTTCCGGATCTGCGATTCGCCGAAGCTCAGCCGCGCACAATGGTGAAGGCGATCATTCCACAGGTGCGACTTTCACCGATGCCGGATGGTCGTCGGCGAGGACTTCGGCGTCGAGCCCCATCGCGGCATGATGAGACTCGTCTGTACCTGCCTGAAGTTACTTCGGCGATTGCAAAGCGACAACTTCCAGAGGAACCTGTTGCCGTTCATCGCAAAGGGCCACCCGCCGTCGACGCGAGGACTCGCGGGACGGTCATGCATGCGTGGTTCGAATGCATAGACTGGCTCGACGGTTCTGCTGCAATGCCTGACGAAGCGCTGCTGCGGACGCAATCAATGGAGCTGTCAGTTCCGGATAACATCGTGAATCTGCTGTTGCCCGATTTTATGAAAATGCTGAAGCAGCCGGAGATTCGAAAAGCGTTTGAATACACGACGGGCGGCGGGGCACCGTCATTTGATGTGCACAAAAGTCAACTGGCGAGCGGGCAATTACAATTGAAGGTCGAACGAGAACGCACGTTTGTGCTGCTTCACAACGGCGAACTTGTTCAGGGAACGATCGATCGGCTGGTTCTGCTTTACAGTAATGGTCGGCCTGTTGCTGCGGATGTTGTGGACTTTAAAACAGACCGCTTCGTTGGCGATCGCACTCGCTGGATTGAAGGCAAACAGCTTCATTACGGCCCGCAGCTGGCAGAGTATCGCTTTGCTGTTTCACACTGCTTCGGCATTCCGTCCGAAAACATCAGCACCCGCCTTTTGCTGTTGGAAGCTCAGGCCGTTGTCGCAACTTAAAGTCGTTGTTTGCTCCGCAAACAAAACGAATGAAACGAACAATCCTGTAAAGCTCTTAATCGTTGTTGCTCTACCTGTTGTTGCTCTGCGTTTCATGAATTCAACGATGCCACCGCTTCACTCTGCCAAAATTCAATACCCTCCCTGCCACACATCAGATAACTCACTACCCATGTATTGATCGCGTAATTTTTTTCTGCATCAGGGCAGGAAAGCGTCTGGCGGAGATGCCAAAGGAAAAGTGCACTCCAATACCCGTTTTGTTTGCGGAGCAAACAACGACTATAGTCAGCAGACGAAACATCGACTCGGACCTCATCTTTACCGGCCTGCATCTTTATGACACACCTGTCGGCAAACGAAATCAACGCCGCCCTGCTCGCTTCGATCGTGCCTCCGCTGCCAGTGGATCGTTTCAGCGGCATTGGTTGCATTGGCGCCGGGTTCATCATGGCTGACTGTCAGTTGGTTGCTTATCGCCAGCATGGACTGAATCCAGTTGCCATCACATCAAGAACTCGGGCCACTGCCGAATCTGTCGCCGCACGACATCAGATCAAATCTGTCTGTGATTCCGTAGAAGATGTCGTGCGACATCCGGAGGTGCAAATTCTGGATGTGGCGGTGCCGCCAGATTGCCAGGTGGACGTGATTCGGCGAGCACTGGCAGTTCCGAACCGACTAAAAGCCATCCTCGCTCAGAAACCGCTCGGCGTCAGTTACGGCGAAGCGCTGCAGATTGTGCGCATGTGCGAAGACGCTGGTGTGGTATTGGCGGTGAATCAGAACATGCGGTTCGATCAGTCGGTTCGAGCGTGTCGGACTCTGCTGGATCAACAGGTTCTGGGCTCGCCGGTTTTGGCGACGATTGAGATGCGAGCGATCCCGCACTGGATGTCGTGGCAGGAACGTCAGGGCTGGGTGACGCTGCGAATCATGAGCATTCATCATCTGGACACGCTGCGTTACTGGCTCGGGGAACCGGATCGTGTCTTTGCAAGCGTGACGCCGGATCCACGAACGTCGGAAAAGTTTGCTCATCAAGACGGCATTGCGCTGTACATTCTCGAATTTCCCGGCAACATTCGAGCGTCCTCATGGGATGACGTCTGGAGCGGTCCCGCTCGTGAAGGAAGTGCCGCGGATCTGGGAATCAAATGGCGAATCGAAGGCACTGATGGACTGGCTCGCGGAACAATTGGCTGGCCGTCGTATCCGGAACGCACACCCAGCACGCTGCAGTATTCGACACGTTCCGACGCAGGCCAGTGGCATTCACCGACCTGGGACAGTGTCTGGTTCCCCGATGCGTTTATCGGACCGATGGCCGAACTGCTGTGTGCACTGGAAGAACAACGCGAACCAACCATTTCCGGACGAAAAAATCTGCCGACGATGGCTCTGGTCGATGCCTGTTATCGATCGGCCGAACAGCATCGCGCTGTGAGTCCTCTTGAGATCGCGAATGAGTTTCTCTAATGCAGCCTTCGCACAACCGGCCGCATATTTCAGCTCATTGCGGCAACCGCATCGTCCACTGTTGGAAACACTTCCAGCACGGTATCCAGTTTGGAAACGGACAAGGCCGCTCGACAAAAAGTACTCATGCCGCAAAGTGCAAAGCGGCCCGATTCTTTCGCTGCAAAGGCTTTTTGCAGACTTACCATTCGCCCAAGAAATGCCGAACCAATAAATTTCACGTGCTGCATGTCGACCACAAGCAGAGGCGCGGGAAGAGTCTGAGCGAGTTCGGTGGTGAGTCCGAGATTGTCCAGCAGGCTTTCGTAGAGATTCGAAAAATCAGATCCGGGCCGAACGATGGTCACAGAGTCCAAAGTCAGAATTTCCGGGGCTGTTGGAGTGTTCATGTTTGTTCCGGCGTGGCAAATAAGAATTTTCAAGTTCATGACATGGTGATGAACACCGGTCTGATTTGCAATCTACCGCGTTCACGCTTCGCGGCGCGTCAAAACGCGGAATGCATCGACGCGAGCGTGGTCGTTGCTCTATGATCTTTTTTTCAGCACGCCTTCCGTTAGCCGCATTTCTCTTGAAGTCGCAGCGCGGCCTTACCAGGAACTGCAAAGATGCGATGGTTGATCTTTTTGGCATTGATGTGTCGACTCCCCGTGACGTCCGCGGGCGACCAGACGATTCATTTCACACAGCATTCGGATTCGCTTGAAATACAACTCAACGATCAGACCGTTGCCCGTTACCTTTTTAAAGACGCAGGAATCGGACGCCCCTGCTTTGTGGATGTAAAGACGGCCTCCGGCCTGCAGGTGACTCGCAATCATCCTCCTGATCGTGCAACCGATTTGATGGATCATGAGAACATTCATTCGGGGCTGTGGTTGTCCTTTGGCGATCTCAGCGGTCATGATTATTGGCGACTGAAAGCGAAGACAGAACACGTCCGCTTCCTGACTGAGCCTCGGACCGAGAACGGCGTGGGGACATTCTCAGTGCTGAACCGCTACCTCACGACAGATGGCAAGAGCACCGTGTGCGAAGAAGTTTGTGAGTACAAACTTCGTGTTTCCGAACAGGGATACATGATCGAAATCAACAGTAAATTTACTCCGGGGCCGAGCGGGCTGGTTTTTGGTGATCAGGAAGAAATGGGACTGGGCCTTCGCGTGGCTTCATCCATCGCTGTGGACAGCAAGAAAGGCGGCCGAATCATTGACAGTGCCGGACGGATCAACGGGTCTGAAGTCTGGGGGAAAACTGCAGACTGGTGTGACTATTCGGGACTGATTCACGGGCGCTGGGCAGGAGTGACGGTGATGTCATCGCGAGAGAACTTCCATCCGTCCTGGAGTCACGCACGCGACTACGGATTTATTGCGATCAACCCGTTTGGAAGAAATGCGTTTACCAAAGAGGCGGTGAGTCGAGTGGAAGTGAAGCCGGGATCAACCTTAAAACTTCGCTACGCCGCATTCATTCATGAGACGGAAGAAGAATCCGGATACCAGCCTCAAAGTGCCTGGAAGTTATTCGAACCGTGAATCAGAGTTTGCAGGAATCTTACGCTTAATGTCCCATGCAGCGACTTCGCTGACGCTCGTGAGTGACCTTCACAACCGCCAGATTTTCCTCTCTTCCTTCGTTGATCTTCTTAAGTAAAGTCTGCCGCACAAAATGACAACATTGACAGCTCGACGATTTGATACAGGCGAAGCGGTACGGCTTCAGATTCGAAATGGCCGGATCGCGTCCATCCTTCCTGCCGGTGTTTCTGCGCAGGAATCAGCCGAACTTCCTTTTGTCGGACCCGGACTGTTCGACATTCAGGTCAACGGATTTCACGGTATCTGGTTCTGCAGCGAAACGCTGACGACAGACGATGTGGAAAAAGTGATTCGTGCTTACTCTCAGCAGGGGATCACTCGTTGCTTTCCGACGCTGATCACGACCTCCTGCGGCGCGATCGAACACGGGCTCGCCACGATTCGGCGGGCTCGTGAAAACTCGATGCTGGTCCGGAACTCCGTCGTGGGATGTCATGTGGAAGGGCCGTTCATTTCGCCAGTCGACGGGCCTCGTGGAGCTCATCCGCTGCAGCACGTGCGGCCTGCAGATGTGTCGGAATTTTTGCGTTGGCAGCAGGCGGCCGGAGGACTGGTGAAGCTGGTCACACTGGCGCCGGAAGTCGCCAACGGCCTGGACTTTATCGAACAGGTGGCAGCGACGGGCGTTGTCGTATCGATTGGTCACACTGCCGCTTCAACCAGCATTATTCAGCAGGCCATCGAACGGGGCGCACGACTGGGAACGCATCTGGGAAATGGCTGCGCGGGCATGGTGCCTCGGCACGACAATGTCTTTTGGCCGCAGTTAGCAGATGATCGGCTGACATGCAGTGTGATTGCGGATGGCTGGCACGTCCCCGCCACGATGCTCAACTGTGTTCATCGTTGCAAGACCAGTGATCGAATAATCCTGACGTCCGATGTTTCGGGATTTGGCGGATGTCGCCCGGGACGCTATTCGACGGGAGAAGTTGCCGTCGATGTCCTGACCGATGGCCGCATCGTGGTGGCCGGTCAAACTCAGTTCCTCGCGGGATCCGGAGCGACCACGGGCGAATGCGTGGCCCATTTCATGTCGACCTGCAATACGACTCTGCAGGATGCGTGGTCACTTGCGTCAAGTCGGCCGGCAGAATTGATGAAGGTCGCGCCCAGTTCTTTGGAAGAAGGGTCCCCTGCCCATCTGACTGTGTTTCGTCTTCAGGAGACAACCGAAGCAGATGGCCGTGCGACTCGACGTTTTCTGCCAGAGTTGTCGGTGGTCGGTGGTCTTGTCGAGCGTTCGTCAGTCTGAGGTCGAGGGATAAATCCGGTTCTGCAAATCCGGTTCTGCAAATCACGCAGTCATTGAAATGTGGTCTCGCAAACTATTGTTGGCCGCTAACCAATGCGTTGATCAGATCGAGCGGTGATTCCGTCGGCTTCGGAAAGTCGTTTTCCCAACTGACCAGGCCGGTGCCTTCGACAAGGAAAACGGCCGGCTGAATTTTTGCAGAGGGGGTGTTGCCGGAGACTGTCGGAGTGCGTCCCCACCGCAAGGAACACGAACCCGGCTGGCCCGCGACTGTATCTCGCAGGATTGGAAATGGGTACGAAATGGCCTTCGTCTTCTGTTCCGGATTCAACGGTGTCGAAATGGCAAACACCATCACGCCCGATCTCTTCAGAGCTGGAAAGACTTCTCGCAGCCGCTGCAGCACGGGGTCAGAATCCAGAACCTGGCCTGAAGGGAAAAAATAGATGAGAGCTCGGTAACGACCAACGTAGCCCTTCAGCTGTGTGGGCCGCGAATTCTGATCCAGCAGCTGGAATTCCGGGGCCGGCATCAAGTTGAGTGACTCAAGGGAAACGACAACTTTTTCGCGAGGATTCGCTGCACGCCACAGAGTGGCCGCAGTGACGCAGGCGAGCAAAAGCGGAAAAATGACTTGCCGAGTTTTCATGGCGACGTCTGAATTCGAAATGCGGTCAGAAAGGACGGATGTCAGTTGCAGCAGTTGTTCTGCATAAAGGGATTTTAGCGACAGGATGCGATCTGGCATCCCACTGTCTTGAAAACCTGCCGCGCAACATGACGGACCTGAGCTACGCTGACTTTAGGCGGCAATCCGGCCCATGGAATTCGGCAGTGTGACAGGCGAGAGTTGAGAGATGCAGGGCATTCAACAACAAGAAGGCAGTCAACAGTGGCTGTCTCGAGGCATTGTGTTGCTGCTGACCTTGGTAGCGGCCAATCTTCTGGCATGGCGCACGATTGAACCCGATCTGTGGGGACATATTCAATACGGGGAAGACTGGCTCTCTGCTGGCGAGATGCCGCGGACCGCTACGCACACCTATTCGACCCCCGATCAGCCCTGGGTCAATCACGAAAATCTGTTTGAACTGGCCGTTGCACTCGGCCAGCGTACGGTCGGTGGTCTGGGTCTGATGATCTTCAAGTGTGTCGCCGGACTCTGGCTGTTGTGGGGAATGGTTCGCACGGCTCAGCGTCGACAACTCGCCACATTAACCGCAGTGGTTGCGATGGTTCCCGTTGCATGGGGACTGAGTGAATTCTGGCTCGCACGACCACAGCTGTTTAGTTTTCTGTGCTGCGGCCTGATGTTCATGGCGATCGAACGTGCGTTTCGCAGCTGGGCTGAAGACAGGCGTGTCGAATTTCGCTGGCTGTGGATGTGTGTGCCGTTGATGACGGTCTGGACAAATTCTCACGGAGGATTTGCGGCAGGGCTCTGCGTGCTGATTGCAGTACTCGGACTTCGCTCCATCGAGTTGCTGCTGCGTCGCGAGACCAATTGTTTAAAGACCATTCTGCATTTCTCTGCCATCAGCATCTGCGCAGTTGGCGCTGTGTTGATCAATCCGTACGGATACGAACTGCCCTACTGGATGATTGTGTCACTCAGTCAGCCACGCCCGGAAGTTTCTGAGTGGGCCAATATCTTCGATGGGGGCGTCACTGCCGTTCCGTTTGCGGTGCTATCGGTGCTGACACTGGTCAGTCTTCAATGCACACGTCGCCGACGTGACTGGGTGGAATTAACGGTCCTGGGACTAATCGCTGTGCAGACACTGGGACATGTACGCCACCTCGCATTCTTCGCCATTGCTTTTGGTTTCTGGATGCCACAACATCTGGAATCGCTCTGGCAGCGTGTTGTCGAATGGCGACCCACTCTCGGAACTCATCAGGAACTGTCTCGCAAAGAAATTCGCTGGCTGGTTGCCGAATTGGGCGTTGTCGCTACGCTGCTGCTGGGGCTGCTTGGTTATTCGTTCGTCAATTTTGGTGTGGATCGCAGTCAGTATCCGGTTTCGGCGATCCAGTTTTTAGCAGGCGAAAATATTAATGGTCGCATGGTCGTGACATTCGACTGGGCTCAGTATGCCCTCGCCGCGTTGGCGCCGACGACTACGGTTGGTTTTGATGGTCGCTATGATACGTGCTATCCACAGCCTGTGGTCGACATGAATTTCGATCTGCTGTTTGGAAGTGATCTGTCGCGTCGTCATCGCGGCCCGGCGTCCGGACCTGTCGATTCCAATCGGGTGCTCGAATTTGGCAATCCGAATCTGGTTCTGATGGATCGGATCGCGGATACGCCGGCTGTGAAGTTTCTGGATCAACACAAGGCGTGGGTCCGGCTGTATGGTGACGGGCGATCGATTCTTTGGGGCCGTCGTTCGGTATTCGATGATCCACAGCTGCCGACTTACGTTCCGGAGTGGCGGCGACGAGCAACAGACGAGATGCCTGCCGGAATCGTGGCATGGCCCGGCTTTCCGGGGCGAAGCGGCCGAGATGCGTTTGCTCCAGCTCGCGCGGCCGAAGCTGCTCGGCAGAGAGTTCTGCATCCGACACTTACAAAGAGAGAGCCGGAGTTGCTGAATTGAGCCAGTGCGAATGGCGGAAATGGCAACTTAAGGGTTTGTTCAGTATCGGGAGTGTGGTGGAACGTCGGAGAAGGCGATAGACTTCCGACGCCTGTCTGAGTGTTCGTGTCCATCCGTTCGGAGCTGCATGTGAGTCACGAGGTTGTTCGGCGCATCATTGCCAATGTGGAAAGTGCGGTACTTGGAAAACCACAGACAATTAAGTTGTCGGTTGTCGCACTTCTGGCCGGTGGCCACATCCTTCTTGAAGATGCTCCGGGTCTCGGCAAAACGTCGCTTGCAAGAGCGCTTTCAAAGTCGCTTGGCTGCCGCTTTGTGCGAATGCAGTTTACGCCCGATCTGTTGCCCAGCGACATTTTGGGATCCAGCGTCTATCGACCTGCGACTGGCGACTTTGAATTTCGTCCCGGTCCGATCTTCACCAACATTCTGCTCGCTGACGAAATTAACCGCACGACTCCGCGCAATCAGAGTGCGTTGCTGGAGGCGATGAGTGAGCGTCAGGTTTCCATCGAAGGGCTGACGCACCAGTTGCAGGAACCTTTTCTGGTGATTGCGACTCAGAATCCCTATGAGTTTGAGGGAACCTATCCGCTTCCCGAGAACCAGTTGGATCGCTTTATGATGTGCCTGAGCGTAGGGTATCCGGATCGAAAGGCCGAACTCGAAATCCTGCAGCGGCATCGCTCTGGTCAGCCCGTGGACAGCCTGTCGGCAGTGACTAATGCCGATGAAGTTCTCGAACTGCAAAAGCTGGTTCAGGCCGTCAATGTCGAAAATTCATTGGCCGAGTATATGCTGGAACTGACGACTCGGACGCGGTCTCACGCCGAACTTACGCTGGGCGTCAGCACTCGCGGTGCATTGACGTTGTATCGCGCGGCTCAGGCCATCGCCTTTGTGGAAGGCCGCAATTATGTAATCCCTGATGATATTAAACAGGTGGCTATCCCGGTTCTGGCTCATCGTGTGGTCTGTCGCGGCGTGCTGCGGGAGGGCCATCGTCAGCGAGCGACTCAGATTTTAAAATCCCTGATGGACAGTATCGCGGTTCCAGCGTAGCGACTGTTTATTTTCAAAACTGCCTCAGGCTCAGGCCGTATCACTTTATTATCTCTCCGCGAACAAGCCGCCCATGTCCGACCCAGTCACCGCCATTATCATCGTCGACCACGGCTCCCGTCGTGGTGCGAGCAATGAAATGCTCCACACCGCCGCCGAACGTTTCGCCGCGCAGTCGCAGTACTCGATCGTCGAACCCGCGCACATGGAACTCGCCGAGCCCACGATTGCTCAGGCGTTTTCAGCCTGTGTGGAAAAGGGCGCCACGGAGATTATCGTCTTCCCGTACTTCCTTTCTCCCGGCCGTCACTGGACCGAAGACATTCCGTCTCTTGTTAAAGCCGCTGCCACCAATTATCCCGACGTTCGCTGGCTGGTCACCGCGCCGTTTGGTCTGCACCCGGGAATGCTGGATATCATCAACGATCGCATCCGCCATTGCCGTGAGCAGGCCGATTCCGCTTCTACTGCCATCGGTTGCGATGTCTGCGGCAACTCAGGCTCCTGCCAGTTTCACTAGTGCGGCGTCACAAATAGGTTTTGGTGTTGCATGCGAGCTGACAAGTGTCCCGTCTACGCAGATTCGCCGCACCGTCGGCGAAAATAATCGAGGCGGCAATCGTCACATCAAGTGTTGACGAAGCCCACGCATCATGCGATTAGACGTCATAGGTCCCCTGTCTCCTCGCAACGGCCTTTTGTGCCGGATAACGGCGTCCCGGCGGGATTGTCCAAGGTTCTTCGCATCCCGAGCACCTGTTCGCTCTTGGCGGCTACGAGAAATTGTTCTCATACTCCGTGGCTTAATGGTGGCCACCGATTGCGATTAAAATAACAACCTGTGCCGGGCAGCGCGGAAGATTCGAATGATGAACTCAACTCAACTGTTGATCCGCTGGTCGTTGATTCTGACGTTTGCCTGCAGCGCTGGGGGATGTGCCACGATTGTCAGTGGCCGCAAGGATCAGGTAACGATCAACAATTCTGGCGGTCCTACTTTCTTCAGTGTGGTGGATGAAAAAGGGAATATCGTCCATTCTGGTTTGACGCCTCAACAGGTGACATTGAAAACCAGTACCGGACCATTTCGTCCGGCGGAATACACTGTCGTCTACGCCGGACAGGAAGGCGCTGTTCGTAATCAGATCGACACGAAGATTAATTGGTGGACTGCTGGTAACATTGTGATCGGAGGCGTGCCAGGGCTGGTCATTGATGCGGCGACAGGCGCGATATGGAAATTTGATTCCGAGATTCAGGGACAGGTGCCAGCTTCATCCGCCGTCGCCGATCTCCACCAGGGTCAGGCAATTGTGTCCGGGAGAGATGTACCAGTCTCTGGCCATCCTGCCAATCGGCCGCAACACGACATTCATCAGGCATCCTTCGACGAAAGCGCATCGCAGCCACATCACGGGCAAACGCAGATCATGCATGGACGACCTCTGCCTTCGCAAAACCAGACCAGATAGCCGTCGAGCTGGCGTCAAAAATGGGCTACTTGGCCATTCTTGCTCCGCTCGGGACAAGGTCATTGAAGCGGTCGACTGGTTCTTTGGCTGGCGTCCACTCGGCCTGAATTCCGTGCAGGGCAAAATCCACATCGAGGTCAAGATTCTGATCGATGGCGGTGATCTTCGTGACAGCATTGGCGTCAATTGTTCAACTTCGCCCCTTCCGAATTGATCGCACTGGCATTGAGTGGACCCACCAATCCGCCGTCGGCAAAGGCAGAACGCGACTCAGCGACTAACGAACATGCCTTGAGCCGGCTTCTGTGACTTCACGACTCGCCGGCGACTGATGATTCCAATCATGAATCCGGGGGTTACTGGGTCAACACAGGTCAGAAGTATGTCGGGCCTGATATGAGATTCCTGGCACCCAACGACTGGCCGACGATTGGTTCGATCGTCAAGCGGCTGAAAACCAGCGGCAAAGTTCCGTTTCCGGCCGTGCAGCTTCCTGAACCTACTATCGCCAATCCTGACATTCTTCTTCCGGGGCAGAATGCTGGCTTCATGGGGCGAGAATGGGACCCTGAGATTTTTCGCTGTGACCCATCTGCCGCTGAATTTCATGCAGACGGGTCTGGGTTGCAGGCTGATATCTCATTGCAGCGATTGTCGATCCGTAACTCTCGTTGTTGCTGTGGGTGAAATGGGACGAACGTCAAAGTTCAACGCCAGCGGCGGACGAGATCACTGGGGCGGTGTCTTTCCGTTTGTGATGGCCGGTGCCGGCGTTTGGACGGGCCAGGTTGATGGTGCCAGTGATGTTACCGGAAGTTTTCCAGTCTCCGGTCGAATGACTCCGAGTGATCTTGCGGCCACTGTGTTTCACTTGCTCGTTATCAGGCCCGAAGCCACCTTCCCTGATCCTGCAGGACGTCCTCATCACGTGACCAATGGCCAGATCGTTCGCGAGCTGCTGGGCTGATTGATCTGTCGACAACTGTGTTTCTTCCCATCCGTTCGTATGTTCAGGCTTTGAGAAAGTTCGTTGCCGGGATTTGAAACGGCTGTTATGTTCAGATTTAATGTGTGTTGATCGTGAACCATCGCAGTGTCTGTCATGACCGGAAGAGGACTGATCTTATGCATCCTGCGATCCGCTGCTGCATTTGGCTGCTGACGGTCTGCTTTGCTCAGGCCTGCGTCATCGGGGCGGGTGTCGCTCAGACTGAATCTGTTGATTACCTTCGCGACATCAAGCCGGTGCTCAAAGCCCGCTGCTTTTCCTGTCATGGAGCGCTTCAGCAACAGGCGGGCCTGCGACTGGATTCGGGATCACTGATTCGAAAAGGAAGTGACAGCGGCCCCGTGATTGCGTTCGATCGGCCGTCCTCGGGCAGTCTGATGGACCGCGTGATTTCGGCCGATCATTCCCTTCGAATGCCGCCGGAGGGTGAACCACTTTCCGAACATCAGATTAGTCTCCTGCGAAACTGGATCAACGACGGAGCCCGTTCACCGGACGGAGAACAGCCGGAAAAAGATCCCGGCTTGCACTGGGCCTTTCAGAAACCAGTTCGTCCTTTAGTGCAGTCGCTCGCAGGTGATGCCTCTTCGACTTCTTCTGTCGATGCGCTTTTGATGGCGAAGCTTTCTGAGCATGGCCTTGAACCTCGGCCGCCAGCGTCCAAGCCGGTGCTGCTGCGGCGAGTCACACTGGATCTGATCGGATTGCCGCCGACTCGCGATGAGCTGCTGGCGTTTGTGGCGGACGATTCCGAAGACGCCTATACGACAGCGGTCGATCGACTGCTGAATGATCCTCGACATGGCGAACGTTGGGCTCGTCACTGGATGGATATTTGGCGATACAGTGACTGGTATGGACGGCGCGATTCCAACGACGTGCGTAACAGTGCGTCGCAGATTTTTCGATGGCGCGACTGGATCGTGAAGTCGCTCAACGAAGGCCGAGGCTACGACCGCATGGTTCAGGAAATGCTGGCTGCAGACGAAATCTGCCCCGAAGACTACGACGCGGGAGTTGCGACGGGCTACCTGATTCGCAACTACTATTCTCTGAACTCCAATGACTGGATGCGGAGTGCTGTGGAACACACGGGCAAGGCGTTTCTAGGGCTGACGTTTAATTGTGCGCATTGCCACGATCACAAGTATGATCCGATCACGCATGATAACTATTTTCAGATGCGAGCCTTCTTTGAACCGGTCTATATTCGTCAGGATCGAGTCCCCGGTGAACCGGATCCGGGCGTCTTTCAGGACTACTCGTATTCGGGACTGCGGTCGATCCAGCGTCTGGGCGCGGTG
>QWOO01000085.1 GCA_003669615.1 Planctomycetota bacterium | reverse complement strand
GGAGTATTTGCAGTCTCCAGTTCCGTCTTACCACCTGGCTGCAGCGGAAGTCCGCCAAGACCGTCGGCAACGTAAAGCACAATTTTAGAATCAGCTGATCGCTGCAGCCGTCGTGTTAGATCATGAATGTCGGTCATCGATGGCCGTTCCTGATATCATTGTCTAAGGGAATGATTGAAGTTCACTCGCGAACTGAGCCACAGAGTACAAAGACGGCCGCTGAATCAAAGCCAATGAACGCGAGATATCGAACCAGAGAAGCGGTAAACGGCAGCCCAGACGAGCATCGCAAGTTCCGTCATGAAGGATTTTAGAAGGAACGTCACTTCAAGAGCAGGGCAGAGCCGTCTGACATCTACGGTCCGGCATCAGCCCCAGTCTCACGTCTACGGAAACCGGCATGATCAAATGCTGAACCCGCCTCTCGGCCAAAATTTCAAGGGAGTGGAAACTGAAAAAACGGTTCTCTCAACGAAGTTCGGAAAGAGGTTGCATTAGTGAACACCTGAACACATACTGTCCGCTTGTCGGGACGGTTTGGAGTGTGAAAATCCGCTTAAACCTTGTTGCAACGTTAATTTAGGAAACGTAAGAAATATCTGACAACTGTCCTGACAAATGAGGGCTAGGACCGATCGTGAGCCGGAATCTGTCGAAATGCCGAAAGAAGTTCTCGAAGTTAGCGGAAAAAGGTGTAAATTCGGTGCAATCGAAATTGAACAACAAAGTGAACTAATCACATGTTCAGTATAGATATCGTCAGTGGCGGTTTATCGTCGAGAGCACAAGTTCCGCGTGTGCACTCGTTACGAAGCCCCTGCGAGCGATTCCGCGGAGCAACTGATTCGTGACCCCTGTCCAATGGAGTCGAAGCAACATGATCACGGCTGAAGCCGAAGTAGAGCGTCTCTATCCTTCCAACCCCTTGCCAACCTACACGTATTATCCCGGTTCCGGGATGCCTCATCCGGTTCGCGATCCCAAAGGTCATAGTCACGGCAAGAAACACGCTCCAGGACAAGGTCCTCGAGCCCTTAGCCCTGAAACCTGGGCCAGCAATCGAAATTACCTGCTTGGGCTGGATTACTTCAATCTCGGTTTTTACTGGGAAGCCCACGAAGAGTGGGAAAAACTGTGGCGAGTTTCCGGAGCTGACACAACGGTCGGCAGGTTTCTCAAAGGCTTGATTAAGCTGGCCGCTGCGGGCGTCAAAGTTCGAGAACGCAGCATCCACGGTGTGCGTCGGCATGCTGCGTCTGCGGGCGAAATGTTTGCCGATGTAGCCGCTGAGGCCGATATCGACGCATTTTGCGGACTGGAGTTCATTCGCCTGCAGTTTGCTGCGGACCGAGCGGCTCAGTTGGCCTACAAGAAGCAGCACGATCCAGGAACTGCGGTTCGCGTCTTCCCATTTGTACTGAAGCCCGAACAGATTCCGGCATCCTGATCCAAAAGTTGGAACAGGCGTTGGTCTGAATCGAATTCCCTCCAAACTCGCGGTAACCTGCCGCGAGTTTTTTCGTTTTTCATATTCTCTATGCGTCGACGCCTGCCTTTGCCGGACAGGTCGATCGCATCCCGCCGACCCAGATGCTATCCCGCTGGTGGCAACAGTCTTTCACGACTTTTCGGCCGTCTGAACAGTGTTGCCCCCGCAATCTGAATGACGGCCTACAGGACATTTTGATCACATGAAGATTCTTGTCGTCGGTTCCGGTGGACGTGAACACGCACTTGTCTGGAAACTCCGCCAGTCACCAAAGGTTACAAAGATTTACTGTGCGCCTGGCAACGCCGGTACGGCGCTTGAAGCAGAGAATCTGAACATCCCTTCTGACGACATCCATCGTCTGGTGAAATTTGCTCGAGAAGAAAAGATTGACCTGACAGTGGTTGGTCCGGAGGCACCTCTGGTGGCCGGACTTTGTGATGAACTGCGCCGCCACGGCCTCGCAGTTTTTGGTCCGTCCGCAGCTGCCGCTCGACTTGAAGGAAGCAAGGTCTTCACCAAGAAGCTCCTGCGAAAAGCGAATATTCCGACCGCCGCATTTTCCGTTTTCAACCGCATGCCCGAAGCGATGCAGTATTTGGATGAATGCGAAGAGCAGGCGATGGTCGTCAAAGCGGACGGGCTTGCAGCCGGCAAAGGCGTGTTTGTCTGCGCCAATCTTACAGAAGCTCGCGCGGCGGTCAGATCCATTCTTCAGGACCGTGCGTTTGGCGAAGCCGGTTCGCAGATTGTCATTGAAGAGTGTCTTGAAGGACAGGAAGCCAGCATCCTTGCGATTGTTGACGGCGACACCATCGTTCCTTTGGACGTTGCTCAGGATCACAAACGCGCCTACGACAATGATAAGGGGCCAAACACTGGTGGGATGGGCGCCTATTGCCCGGCACCTGTTATCACTTCGGCCATCATGGATGACATCGTCCGACGAGTGCTCATTCCAACAATCCACACGATGAAAGTAGAAGGCTGCCCGTTCTCAGGAGTGCTTTATGCGGGGATCATGCTGACATCTCAGGGCCCGAAAGTACTGGAGTACAATGTTCGGTTTGGTGACCCTGAAGCTCAGCCAGTGTTAATGCGTTTGAAGACAGATCTCGCACATGTTTTAATGTTGGCCGCCACCGGACGTCTGGCAGAACTTGAATCGCTTGAGTGGGATCCTCGCCCGGCCGTTTGCGTGGTCATGGCTTCTGAAGGCTACCCGGGTGAATACACCAAGGGACAGGTCATCAACGGAATCGAGGCCGCCAATCAGGTTCCGGGAGCCAAAGTGTTCCATGCCGGAACGACGCTGAAGTACGGAGAAGTAGTCAACGCGGGCGGCCGAGTTCTGGGCGTTACAGCACTCGGCGAAACTCTTTCCGATGCAAAACAGGCCGCATATGCGGCCGTGAATAAGATTTCCTGGCAGGGCGGCTGGTTCCGAACTGACATTTCCGACAAAGCACAGCCATAGATTCTCATGAAGATAATCGCCCCGTCTGCAGTTCGCGGTCGCTTTGGCAGCGATGTGACTGCTACGGGATCCAAACGGCATTACGCGGACATCAGGCCCGAAAATCCCTGCTGAGACTGAAAACCGTGTCTTCAATCTGCCAGAGTAATGGCCTTAAACTTCTTTAGCGGTACACTGCTTCATAATTGACTCACTCACGATCCATGGATGTTTCGACTTCCGCAGAAATGAACTCTACTGATGGCTTCTCTTCCGATAATTGACTTGTCTGCCCCCAGCTTCCCTCAGACTGCCGGTGCGCCTTTGGATCCGCGACAGACGAAAGGCACGTACGCCTTCGTCAGCCTTGGCTGTCCTAAGAACCTGGTCGACAGCGAAAAAATGCTGGGCTCATTGTCGTTAGATGGGTACGCGCTCGTTTCAGAACCGGAGGGCGCCGACTTTGTGATTGTGAACACGTGCGGTTTCATCGAGAGTTCTCGAGCCGAATCGCGAACTGTGATTCAGGAAATGCTGGATCTCAAGAAGGCCGGCAAGACAAAGGGTGTCATCGTTGCCGGCTGCCTTCCGCAGAGAATGGAAGCTGACGGCGGATTGCTGAAAGAAATGCCGGACATTGATCATGTGGTCGGCGTTTTCGGCCGTGACGAAATCACCAAAGTCGCCGATCGACTCGTCGGTGGCAGTCGCGAGCAGCGTGAATTGTTTCGGCCGGCTCCTATCAAGGCAATGAACGATCAATCACGCCTTCGCATCACGCCTTCCCACTATGCGTACCTGAAGATTTCTGAAGGCTGCGACCGTACGTGCACGTTTTGCTCAATCCCGTCCATGCGAGGCAAGCATGTCACCAAGCCGATTGAAATGATTCTGGATGAGGCCCGAGAACTCGTTGATGACGGCGTTCGAGAACTGATCATCGTTGCACAGGATACGACTTACTACGGCATGGATCTTTACGGCCGAGTGCGTCTTGCGGAGATGCTGAAAGAGTTGCAGAAGGTCGACGGCATCGACTGGATTCGCCTGATGTATCTTTACCCTGTCAACTTCTCCGATGAATTGATCAGTGTGATTGCGGACTCCGGCAATATTCTGCCCTATCTTGATATGCCATTGCAGCATATCAACTCTGCCGTGCTGAAGCGGATGCAGCGAAGGGTCAACAGCGAGCAGACTCGCGAACTGGTCGGCACAATTCGTGAACGAATTCCCAACGTTGTGCTGCGGACGACCTTCATCACTGGCTTCCCGGGCGAAACGGACGAGCAGTTTGAAGAACTGAAGCAGTTCGTAAAGGAAACTCGCTTTGAACGAATGGGCGTCTTCACCTACTCTCTTGAACCAGGCACGCCAGCCGTAAAACTGGATGGTCACCTGCCGGAAGAAGTGAAAGAAGCGCGTCGTGATGAGTTGATGGAACTGCAGCAGGAGATCGCCTTCGAGCACGCAGACAAGATGATTGGCTACGAACTGGACGTGATTATTGATGAAGAGATCGGCGATGGTGTCTATGTCGGCCGATCGTACGCCGACGCACCGGAAATCGATTCGAACGTGATCGTCACCGGCGCTGAACTCCAGGTTGGCGATATGGTGCCGGTGGAAATCATGGAACGCCAGGATTACGATCTTGTCGGAATGGTCTCGATGATTGAAGACGAGGGTGAAGGCGAGTAAGGTTACTCTCAAGTTTCTGGTTCGCGGCAGCGTGGTGTGGCCGGAACTGATTCCTGTGGGTCATCTTCGATCCTCGTTGCCAGAATTCAGGCGCCCTCCGAATACCTGAATTCCGGCTTGAGGTCGTAACTCTGTTCTTTCAGTCCCGTAGTATTGTTGCGCTACATGCCGTCACCGGAAACAACATCAACTGCTCAGCCCGTGGCAACGTCTCGCCCATCGCCCGTGATCGGCCGCGAGTCGTTGAACATGCCGAACTTCATCACGGCAACTCGGTTGATGCTTTCCATTGTTCTGTTCAGCATGATTGCAGCGGGCGGCTGGTGGATTTCTGCAGCCGCCCTGTTTGTACTCGCAGCATCCACCGATGCACTCGATGGCTACCTGGCTCGACGTTATAAGCAGATCACGGTCCTTGGACGGATCCTCGACCCGTTCGTGGATAAAGTCATTGTCTGTGGCACCTTTGTCTTTCTGCTGGAAAGACAGGGAGAATCCGACTCAGGCGTAAATGCATGGATGGTGATTATCATCATCGGACGTGAGATGTTCGTATCGAGTCTGCGCGGGATCCTGGAAAAAGAAGGCAAGGATTTCTCAGCCAGTCTGGCGGGGAAAATGAAGATGTCGGTGCAGTGCATTGCCATTACGGCCAGCCTGCTGTCGCTTTCCGAATCGCTGCCGTGGGCGTGGCTTCCTCCCGTCCGAGACGTCTTGCTATGGGCCGCTGTGGGCATAACCATCTGGAGCGGCCTCGTGTATCTCGTTCGCGGTTTCTCTCTGCTTCGCCAGGAATAACTCCTGCGTTCGTAAGCTCATCGCGGATTTGAACTTCGCCGTTCGTGTGCCTCGTGCCGGCCTTATGGATCGGCCATGCCGCTTTCGCCCGCGCCGCCGGAATTCGCCTGCTAAACGGGCTGACCACTATACTCGTTTTTCCCTACGCGAAACCCTCACCGTCGGATCTTCGGTGTCACACTTGAGGTAAGGGACGCTCAGGAGGGGAATTTCACGCAAGTTGGGTCTGAGTTCCTCAGATCATAGTGGCGTTCTGCACTGACCGGCAGTACTACCTGGAAATACCCACAGGTAGTGCCCGCCAATCAGCAAACGGAACTTTTTGCCCTCGTTGCTCATCAAAAAAATTCCTGCCGTACCCGAACAACAACTAAGTGTTGTAACCCACAGGCAGTTGCGTACTGGACATCCAGTACTAACACGCCGCCGGGAATAGTTTCGGCAACCTTCATTGAAACTCAGACCCTTCCAGCGATAACGTCGAGAGTCGGAGCCACTACCATGATCCAGCCTGTTTCTCTGTCAATGTCTCCCGGTAATTTCTCAACACCCGTGTCTGATGAAATTGCATTTCGAGCCTGGCTGACTCGCCGTGATGCTGCTCGCCAGCAGATTCGCCGACTCTCACGCAGAGAACTGCAGGTCGTACAACTGGTTGCCAGCGGCCTTGCCAACAAGAGCATCGCGCTGGAATTGCAGATCAGCGTCAAGACGATTGAGAAACATCGAGCCAATGCAGCTCGAAAACTGGGAATCAACAGCACTGCGGAAATGGTGCGGATCACGGTTCTGGCGGATCACGAACTTCAGGAACGGAATCGAATCGCGACTCAATCGTACTTTGAGGCTCCTGAAGCTGTCCTGAACGAAAACTAGAAAACGGCCGGTTGCCGCTTGTCGCAACCTCCTTACCGCCAACCTCCCCGCTGCCTGAACTGGGAAAATCGCGGAGAGAGTGCTGTGACCTTAGCCACATTATCCAGCGTCCGCAAAAATTGGCTCGACCAGATCATAGAGCGGCATCGGAGCCCGTGAGTTTCGCTGATTTTCATCGCGTCAGACTCAAAAATTGCGGTTATAGACGGCTGCAGGGTCGTGCGAGTCCTCAGTGACTGATTGAGGCAACTGAGCCCATCAGGTGCCGCCTGGCCACCGAACCCGACGCACTTCGGGTTCCCGGAGACAGGTGAACGGTTGAATTTCCCTCGATTGACTAGCCAGGGAAGTCCGCGCCTGTACACTCTGGAAAAAACTCGGCCTCTGCGTTCAAAACGCCATTCCGGGGAACCTGAGAGCCCACCTTGTTTCTTCTTTCTCAATCCTTATGGGGGTTGTGACACGGAGACCGGGATGCGTTTTGCGTTTTCGTTGCGGACAGAGTCAGTCTTTTGACTGCGGTGCACTGATGTTCCAGCTGTACTCGCAGAAAAACAATGTCTTCAATTGTATGAATGACCCCAAAGTAGTTCTTCCATGACGTCTCTTCCGTCCGTTCAGTATGCGTCACGCACCGACAAAGGGATGCGACGCGCCATGAATCAGGACTCTCTTCAGGTACGGATGTCCGCAGACTACGCCGAATGGAGTCGCTGTGGGTATCTGTTCGTTGTGGCGGATGGCATGGGGGGACATGCCGTGGGCGATCTTGCCAGCCGCATCGCCGTCGACACATTGCCACACGCCTACTTCAAAGGCGACGCGCCGTCCGTTGAAAATCGCCTGCGTGAAGCGATCATCAGTGCTAACAAAGCCATCAACAGTCGAGGGCGAGAGAACCGTGAGTTCGAGGGAATGGGAACCACGTGCAGTGTTCTCAGTCTGTCCGAATGCGGCGCTATGGTCGGACACGTGGGCGACAGCCGCGTCTATCGAGTTCGAAAAGCCCGAATCGAACAGCTTACTTTTGACCACAGTCTGCAATGGGAAATGATCAGACTCGGAAGAGCAACTCCGGAGAACGTTGAACTGTTTCATCCGCGAAACGTCATTACCCGCTGTCTTGGTCCTGACCCGGTGGTGCAGGTTGACATTGAAGGCCCTTTCTCGGTTGAAGCCGGTGATTTTTTTCTGCTGTGCTCTGACGGCCTGACCAATCACGTATCCGACACTGAGATTGGCCAGATCGTGGGATCGATGCCTCCGACGGAATCATCGAGACTGCTGATCAATCTGGCGAACTGCCGAGGTGGCTCTGACAACAGCACCGTGATCGTCGTTGGAATCGACAGCTATCCGACTTCCTCGGAGTCATCGCCGACCAATGCCCACGCGGGACCAGGAACAACGACGGCCGAGATGCCAACCGCTGGACGATCGGCGTTTTGGAGAACGTTTCTTTCTTTCGCCGCCGGACTGTGCCTTGTTGCGGGCATCTGGCTGGCCACTCAGCACAATAAGCCGGCTTCCGCTGTGATGTGTGCAGCATCTGCACTGGCATTGCTGATCCGACTTCGACTGACCAATCGGCGTACCCTTGATCTGGCTGACAGCGGCTACGCTGATGCGGGGGGGCTTCAGCCAGCATCAAAGAAAAGCCAGAGGGCTGGCGATTCGCCAGCCGATACCGACGACTCCCGAACTGCGTCGATTTTCGAATCTTCCAGCGCATCGCGTGCGGCGTTTCTGCCCACGGCCCCTTATCGAATCGTTGATGCGGAGTTGACGGAACCGCTGCTTTCTAATCTGGCAGAGGTTCAGAGTGAACTCGTCCAGGCCGCTCGTGACAGCGGCTGGAAAGTCGATTTCGATGAACTGACTCAGCTGAATCGACAGGCGATTCAATCGCTCCAGTCCGAGAAACTCGAACGGGCGATCCGAGCACGCGGCAAAGCGATCGATCTGCTCATGCGGGAACTGTATCAGAGATCCCGATCCAATTGATGCCCGTCGTCTCGTCGATGCGAAACCTGTGTCACCGTCATGCGATCGCGGTTCAGCTTTTGATCACCGATGCAGCGACGTCGTCTTTCAGCAGACGAGCGAGTGGCATCGCATCCGAAAATCGGATGGGGCGACCAATAGGTGTCATGATCTCTTTGCGTGCATCAATTCCCATCGCAGCTAAAATTGTCGCATAGAGTTCGGGCACCAGAACCGGATCTTCCGGTCCCAGAATTTTTCCGGCTGACGACATCTGCATGTTGCCGGATTGTTTTGGCATCTCCGAG
>QWOO01000113.1 GCA_003669615.1 Planctomycetota bacterium | reverse complement strand
TGATCAACGGAGCGAAAGCGTTTGCGGCGATGGAAGGGCGGCCGAACGTGTCGATCGGTGACGTTCGAAAGGTAGCGATCCCGGTTCTGCGGCATCGCATCGCGACAAATTTTCAGGCTCAGGCCGAAGGATTGGAGATCGACGAAATCATTCGCAAATTGATCGCGGTCGTGCCGGAACCGAATATTCCAAAGTACGATAAATAAAGCCCTCGGCACGCTCAGTGAAACGGCGAGGGCTGATTACTGATCACTCAGTGGCTTCTTCTGCATCGCTGGCGAAGCGTACGGAATTTGGATCACGACCGGCCGGTGCGTCGAAAGCGACCTGAGTCGGCAGGCGATTCGTTTTCATCCCATGAGGAATTCGCTGAGCTGTTTCGACGTCCTTCCGCAGGCTTCCGCCCTTCCAGACGTTCATCCCAAATGCGTACCAGGCACTGTCGTCGGATTGGGCCATCGACAGGCCTCCGTCGCCGAGCACTGTGCGAGTCTTCGCGTCGTACAGGACGAGGCCCAGCTTGGAATAACCGAACTGCGACTTGCGTTGAGTCAGTCGAACTTCCGGCAGTGTAAGCATGCCTGGCAAAGTGATCTCTGGAATCCCCACATAAGAATCGCACGTATCTGTTCCGACTCCACCGCTGCGGATTTCCATCACCACATCAGCTGCGTCAGCTGCTGGTGCAACAATTCCGCCCGCCTTCAAAACTCGGTGTCGCACGGAGCCCACGACGTAGGTCTTGTCGACGCATTCCAGATACTTTTCTTCGATGAATACGTTCTGACCGAATACCGGAGTGAAGTCGACTTTATCGAGCGACTGATCGACCGCGTTCGAGAGCAGCATTTGCTCTTTCGCCGTGCGCGCGGTATTCGACGTCGATGTCGCTGTGCATCCGGTTACGAGGAACGCCAGCAGTGTGAGCGATATTGGTACAGCGTTCAGAACAGACATGGCACTCGCCCAATCGTTTTTTTGTAATGTCACAGGAGGATGGCGGGTGAGTCTAAGAGTCCCCCAGATTTTTCCTCAACCTTGAATTGACCGCTGCGGCTGCTGTTCTTGCAGGTTCGCGGCAGGCTGACCGTTTGCCAGCGGTGTGGAGGTGCAATGACCAGCGGAAACCACCGAGTGCCTTAGTTGCATGCAGTTGTTTTTGCCGGTTTCACTTCCCGAGGACGTTGCTTATGCCTGCAAAGTCATGCGGCCGGCCAGCATCAAGCGGCACATCAGCCCTAGCACCGCCAGCGCGTCGCGCACGTGCTCCGTCGCAACAATGGCATCCTTTCGGCCGGATCCATGTCGACCGGAATCTGTCAGCCAGAATCGACCTGACGCCTGATCGGTATGAGCGGTCACCTGCGATGCCTGAGAATGAATGGCCACGTTGATCATCGCCGCGAGCCGATCGCCGCCGATCTTTTCTCCAAAGGCGTTTTCAATGGTGAATGTGCGATCGTCTTCTTCGATCGTAATTGTGATCTGACACGCAGGAAGAGTCGTATGGTCATGAACCGATCGACCAATCAACTCCAGCTCCGTGTGTTCGGCAAGCCACGCGACTCGCTGCTGCACCAGCACATCATCCGATCGCACTTGAATCCTTAGAGTCTGCCTCTCAGGATACCATCGACACAGCCATTGCCGGTACGAGTCTTCAAAGTCCAGCATCTGATGAGTGCCCGAGTGGCGTGAAAGCCGGGCCATCCATCCACTTCGCTTTTCCAGAGGCGGCAGCAGCAGGCGAAGATGTGAACCGAACGCGGTGTCTCGCTTTTCCTCCCGCCGATTTTCAGAACGCATGCGATGCAACAACTCCGCAAGGCGATCGTCAACCCCGTTTCCCGCTGATCCAATCCCGTCAGAGGAGTCTGGGGACTCCACGCTCACGTGCTGCAGCCGCACGCCGAAATCCTTCCAGACAACGGGGATCGGATCCCCCGCGGCGTCGAGCACATCAAGGCCAGTCCACGAGACGGGACTGCCGGCGCCGGTGACAAACATGGCTCCGCAACAATCGGGCTGAGTACGAGCAGCCTCCTGCAAAGAAGCGGCCGTGCAGCGCCCAATGTCGATAATCGGCAGGCCAAACTCACGAGCGGCGGCAGACACGCCGACGAAAATATCGGGCGAAGAGCTTCGGCCGTCATAACCCACAACCAGCGGCGACAATCGTGCCAGGCTGACTTCCATCGCCGGCGGCGTTTTCTCCACGGGGCCGCTCGCGCGGAGTCCAATCGGCTGCGATAACCGTGATGGACCGGCAGGAAGTGCAACGGTTTCGGACGAGTCCTGCGGCTTCAGGCTGTCGTTGAGGCAATAGCAGAATAAACGAGCCAGCTCAGACGTCGTGCGACGGTCGAGATCATTAATGTACTGGCCTCGAATTCCAAATTCCGTTCGCTGGATTCCGGTGGATCGCTGGTCACGGATTCTGTCAGTGGTCGTGACGGTCTTCTCTGCCAGACCTTCGGTGTCGTGTCGCCATTCACATTGATCGCAATCAGGCCACGCCGCGTTCAGCCGCGCCAAATGAATGGAGCGAGAAACCGGCTGACTGCTGCCGGGACACAGAAACGGTGACAACGGCTTCGGTGTCAGGCCGCTGCTGCCCGAACGAAGCACTTCACTGCGAGGGAGTTCGGAAGACACCGGGAAATCCTTTTCTCGGAGAAGCTTATTCGTTGGCTTCTTCGGTGTGGTAAGTCAACAGGCTGGTGATGCACAGCGGAGTCAGTCGTTTGCGAGCGTTCAGGAAGGCCAGTTCAATCACAAACGCAGCGCCGATGACTTCCGCATTTTGCCGCTGAGCCAGCTTCAGACAGGCTTCGACAGTGCCTCCCGTCGCCAGCAAGTCGTCGACCAGCAGCACGCGATCATTGGGACCGATGGCGTCACAATGGATTTCCAGTGAGTCCGAGCCGTATTCAAGATCGTAGCTGAACTTGTGCGTTTCGTAGGGCAATTTGCCAGGCTTTCGAACAGGGACAAAGCCTGCTCCCAGTTCCATGGCCAAAGGCACGCCGAACACAAAACCGCGAGCTTCCGCGGCCAAAATTGTTGTCACGCCCGCATTGCGGAAGGGCTCCGCCAGCTGTCGAGTGACCTCTTTCATCGCTGCAGCGGACTTCAGCATGGGCGTGATGTCGCGGAACATGATGCCGGGTTTCGGGAAGTCAGCAACGGGCCGAACATAATCTTTCAGGTTCATGAAATCTCTCTATTGAATCCACTGCGGTTGTCGTCAGAGATGCAGATCGGGTCAGGCGTATGATCCACTGGTGCACGTGAATTTTACGCTGCGTCGGTGTCCGGATTGACCGTGACTGTCGGCGCGGCCGGCTTTCGGTATCGCTGCCACAAAGCACGCAGTGGCGAAGAAAAGGCGAAGAAGCAAAATAGCACCGGAAGCGCCATTTCGCGAACAACGAAAACCAGGACCATCGCGAAGACAATCTGCAGAATCTGAATTCTGCTGCGACGGCCTCGGATCATTTGATTGAAGACATGCGCGTAACGGACGCGGGAAACCATCAGCATCGCGGCGCACAGCGTGATCAGTGGCAGCACAATGGCGAGCGTCGGCAGCAGATAGCTGGACAGCAGACTTTCCGGCCCCAGCGGGCTGAGCGTACGATTCAGTTCACGAATTCCAATCGGGAAGGACGCAACAACGCCTGCCGCTGCCGGCGAAGGCAGTCCACTGAAGAACTCATGCGAATCTTCTTCGTCAGATTCCACATTAAACCGCGCGAGCCGCAGTATCGCGCAAGCCATAAACAGAACAGCGATGGCCCACAGCAGTCGTGGAGGAAACGTCAACGCGGCTTTTGCCAGCAATTGATGATCGGGATTCGCCAGCTGCAGGAGGATGAAGCCAGGAGCAACTCCGAAGCTGATCGCATCACAAAGGCTGTCCAGCTGTGCTCCGAAATCGGACGTCTGATTTGTCAGACGTGCGGCGCTGCCGTCGAGCATGTCGAACAGCATCGCCAGGAAGATCAGCGACGCGGCCGTGACGAGGATTTCCGGGTCGCCAATTCTTTCGGGCCCGATTTTGGCCGCGATGGTAATGGCACCAAAGCCGCACGCCGCGTTGCAGAGCGTCAGCAGGGTTGGCAGCACCGCAAAGACTTTTTGTCGACGAGTCCTGCGAGGTGCAGTAGAAGCATTGAAGGACATAGGAAAGCTTTCACTCCTGCACTACTCACAACGGTCAGCGGAAAATGGCTGACCGAACGAACGCTGCGTTACAAAATCCCGTAAGCCCTGCCGAATTCGAACAAAATCCGAATCCGTGCGAATCGCCGACAAAAAATTACTTCGCCGCGTTCTGTGAATACTGCGCCACATGTGAATACTGTGCCACAATTGTAGAACCAGCCAGCACTTTATCCGCATTATCCCGCTGTTGTACACATTTGCAATTCGCTAAGTCCGCTACCCGAGAAACAGAGAAAGTTCGCCGGCGCAATGCGTGCAAGCGCTTCGCACGCCTCGGCAATTACCGCGTTTCTCGTACAACCAGCACCCAGCCGATGTCACCAATGTGCTCGGGGCGAGCCGCGACGATGACCGGTTCGATCGCGGCCAGTCCATCCTGCTGGTCAACCGGATCATGAAACGTCGGCAGCAGTGCATCAACTTCCGAATCCCCGCGTCCGGGTTTCAATCGCAGCGCACGCAGTTGTTCGCCCAACGCGATGACGTCGCTGCTGACGCTGGGCAGTGTTTCTGAATCCGTCAGTTTTCCCAGTCGCGCATGCGCGATGACCGTGCCCGAGCGATGCGTGATCTGACTC
The DNA here is from genome assembly GCA_003669615.1 of Planctomycetota bacterium. Lineage (GTDB taxonomy): Bacteria > Planctomycetota > Planctomycetia > Planctomycetales > Planctomycetaceae > SXXK01. The sequence goes on along the minus strand of QWOO01000113.1, from coordinate 3,858 downwards.
TCATCGACTTGAAACAGCAGTGCATTTTCCGGCAGGCCAAAGTCTTCTATCTCCAGAGAAATGGACAGCAGGCCAATCACTTCGCGGCCGGGAACAGTCGCCGGAGCACTCCAGACGGGAACAGCAAAAGATACCACCGGCTTATCACCGTTGACCGTGCGATAGACACACGACAAATGGACGAGATCCTCGTCTTGGGTCTTTGCGACCAGATGTTCCAGCGGCTTCAATGTCGCGGCTTCCGGCGCATCCTTTTGCAGATCGTTACCCAGCCCGTGAAAATAATCTCGATGCCGAAAATTCTGGCCCACACTGCGAGCACGCGGAGCGCGTGCAACCTGAGTCCCATCGGCCGCAAAGATACTCCACCCCGAACTCTTGATTGCGCCGCCCTTCAGCAGGCGTCGTTCGTTGAGCCAGGCCTGCAGAGGTTCCCAAAGGGATGCGTCTGTCGGAGCTGCATTGATGGCCAGTAAACTTTTTCGCAATTGCTCTGACTGAGCTTCGCTTTCCAATAGTCGCCACCGAAGATCGATTTCATAGGCGATCGCCTGAGCTAAAAAATTGGCCGACGTCCGCAGGTTCTCGCGACGAGCGACCTCCGCCAGTTCTCGCATCTGATCGGCCTGTTCGCGAGCCTGCTGTTCGGAATTCGCCAACGTCCCCAGCCATGCGGCTGCCAGGAGGCTGATCAGCACAACCACGATCGCGGCAAGGCCCAGTGACTGCGCGGCCAGCCGATGCTGACGCGCCCACCTCGCCAGACGCTGACCAATCGTTTCACTCAGTACAGAAACGGGAGCATCCGCCAGATAGTTTTCAACATCTGCCGCAAGGTCGAGCGCGGTGGCATATCGAGCCTTCGGCTGCTGTTTCATTGCCTTCAGACAAATCGCCTCGAGCGGTGCTGGAACGCCTCGTGTACGCTCGGATGGCTTAGCGAATCGGCCATCAATAACGCTTTCGCGAACCACATGACCATTGTCTCCGGAGAACGCCGGATGACCGCACAGAATCTTATACAGGGTCGCGCCGAGACTGTACACATCGCTGGCCGGGGTTGGCGCCAGATTCGACGCCTGCTCGGGGCTCATGTACGCCAGCGTTCCCGCCCCGCCGCCGGAAGTCGTACTGTTCTGACTGCCCGATGATGGCATCAGCGTCATCTCACCGCTGGTCCGAAAGCGATCGTCGCGAGCGACAGGAATTGCCAGTCCCCAGTCCACAACAATCGTCTCACCAAATTTGCCGAGCATCACGTTGGCCGGCTTGATATCGCGATGCACAATGCCTCGATTGTGAGCGTAGGCAACCGTCTTGCAAACCGACACAAACGAAGTCAGCAACTTACGGAACTCAATGCTTTGCTCGGTTGCCAGTCCCTGACCGACGCGAGTCTGATGATAGCGCACAATGGCTTCATCCATGGTCTCGCCGTCGATGTAACGCATGTAATAAAACAGACGGCCATTCTCTGCCTGACCGATGCCGTACAGCGGAACAATCCCCGGATGTTCGAGCCGCCCGGTGACTTCCGCCTCCAGCAGAAAACGAGTGCAGCTTTCGCGGTCCTGCACGAGATTTGAATGAATAAACTTCACCGCCACTTCGCGTTTTAGTTCCTTTTCGGTGGCTCGATAAACAGCCCCAAGTCCTCCTTTTGCATGGAACGTGAGGCTATTGATTTCGCTGTTCGTTTTCAAAACCTGACTGTCGCCGTCGCCAACTTTGGCGGTGTCCGACATCGATTTATTCAGACGTCCGCTCTCGAACAGTTCGATGCGTTTTTCCAATCCGAACTTCAGGTCCGGACAGATTCGACAGAGGTCGTCGAGAGAAATGTTGGCTCCACGTTCGCTGGAGTCTCGCCATCGATCAAACAGCTCCTCGAGAAGGCTGTCGCGATTCATCGGCGTGGTGTTTTCAGTACTTGCGGACATCGCGTCTGGTCATTCTCGTTGGGATGAAAAGACGTCCCCACCGCCAAACGATGAAGCATCTGATAAACTGTCTGTTCGAAGTCTGGGCGGTGCTCTACTGTCATCGAAAACACGTCACCTCGCAGATGCCGCATTATCACTGTGATATGCAAAAAGGCCAGAGACAAAGTCGATACGACCTGCCACGTAGCCAATCAACGAGTGCAAAACCGGCAGAAATTCCCTTCTGCGTAAAGTCGCTGGGTTTGGGTGAATGGGTTTGGATAACTCCGGGGTGTAGTCGCGGATGGTTGTTAAAGTAGGTCCTTTTCTGCCGGAAAGGACTTTCGCCGCAGGCGAACCTTGTGCGACGTGCCAATGAGAGTACCTGCCGTTGCTCGACTGGACCGGCCGCCAGTTGAAACCGGGGAAACGTGGAGTGATCCCGAAGAATGCTCCACCGATTCTGGATCGCCTGAATCTGTCGGCCGAACTTTGGTTGCACGCCGTTGAGCATTTCGGCAAACGCCGCGCCGCCAATCGCATCACGCCCGCCTCGAGATTCAACGCCACGGCGAGTCCCGCTCTACAGCCAATGGCAGTTCAGTAGGTCGAGAGAAAAATGTGCAGAATCTGCCCCGGACACTACAGTTCCCGTTTTATGTTTGGATGGCCCCGGTTGCGACCAGATGGCCCCGGTTGCGACCATTGCAGACGGTCGAAAATCGTGTGGCCCAAGGATGGCTGTCGGATTCACAATAACGGCATCGAGACCACGCTCTGCGCCCTCAAGAACTGCACGCTCCGCCGCGGCTTTCGTGCGATCATAAAGAAACCCCTCGTCATCGCGAACTAGACGTCTGGTCTCTGTGACTGGTTCGCCCACAGGCATATGAGAAAACGCATGAATCGAACTGAAGTGGATGAGTCTTCTCACGCGCATCTCGCGACAGGCACGGACAACATTCCTGGTCCCTTCCACATTGACCGCGGCGACTTCCTGATGCGGCTTTTGAGCAAATGGAATACAGGTCGCCAGGTGATAGACCACGTCAACGCCTGAGAATGCTCGTTTCAGACTGTCAAGGTCAATGACGTCGGCCATAACCGTGTCAACCAACTGATTCTGAAATTGAATTGGCGTGCGGTGGATGACAGCTCGGACCTGCTGACCGCGAGATGCCAGTTCGCGGACCAGGTTCTCTCCGACATGCCCGGCGGCACCTGTGACAGCGATGAGCATAGAACTTCCGAGAGGAGTAGAACCGAATGATCACTACCGACCGTGCCGCAAAGTGCAAAGTCTGGATCGTCTGGTGTCCCGTTGACAGATTATCCAGCCCGACAACTTAGCAGCATCGTTTCAGGGATTCGAGCGAATCCGGGGCCGTTTGCACTCGATGTCACGTGGAAGATCACATCCAGATGTCTTTCTGTCGCCTTCAACAGTTCTTAACCCAACCTCCACAGGTCAGGAGAAAATGTTGAAAGACAAAACCTTCCGGCATCTTTATTGGCGGTCGATTTTCGTAACTCGTTGAGCGAGAGACCGCCAGGCATCGCTGGGCTTTCGATCATTCGCGTCTGGGTCACTGTCCCCAATCCTGTCAGTGAAGCGGACATCCGGGGTATTTTCAGCTATCCCATTGCTGGGATAAGGGAGCACCAAAGACGGGGCATAACGATCACCGATGACCCGCAAAACTGAATTCTGCTGGTCACAGACATTGCTGAACACGGAGAAAAAGATGAATGGATTTAATCAACGCAGCATGATCGCAGCATTCTTGGTCCTGCTCGGGAACCTGGCGTGCGCGTCGAGGGGTTGGCGGATGACAAGGCTGAGCTCAAGTTGTTTGAGGGATCATGGACGGTCATTAAGCTGGTCGAAGATGGCGAAGTGATTCCTGCCGACCGGATCTCTGAGGTGCTGCCTTCC
>QWOO01000247.1 GCA_003669615.1 Planctomycetota bacterium | reverse complement strand
TGGTGGGTATGTAGTCATTCGTCGTTCCATGAAGAATCGTGCTTGAGCTTTGGTGGTGCCATGATTTCGGTTCCAGTAAAAGATATGTCCGGTGCTGATTGTGGCACTCTTGCGTTTGAGCCGTCAGAAATTTCTGATGTGGTCTGCAAGCAGTTGTTGCATGATGCTGTGGTGATGTACCTCGCTAATCGTCGAGTGGGCACGGTTCAGACCAAGTCTCGCGGGATGGTTTCGGGTAGTACTCGTAAGCTGTTTAAGCAAAAGGGTACTGGTCGTGCTCGAGCTGGGGGGATTCGTACTCCAGTTCGTCGCGGTGGTGGCCACGCATTTGCGAAGAAGCCGAGAGACTACTATTACAGGCTTCCAAAGAAGGCTGTTCAGAAGGCAACTCGGATGGCCCTTCTCAGCAAGTTTCAGGATTCTCAGGCCGTCGTGCTGAAGGGCTGGGACGTTTCTGAGCCTAAGACAAAGGTCGTTGCTGGGCTGCTTAAAGCAGTTGGTCTCGAGGGGAAGACTGTTCTCCTTGCGACTGAAGGCGTTAATCAGAATGTATGGCGATCCGCTCGCAACATTCACGGTGTTATGGTGCTGCCGGGCAGCGATCTGAACGCATTTAGTCTGCTTCGTCAGAGGCATTTGGTTATCACCGTTGGTGAAATGAATCGCATTCTTGGCCGCCAGGCTTGATTTGACACTGGGATTTGGTGTTTCGATGACATCTTATTTTGTATCAGGTATTACCCTTGAACCGTATCAGGTTATCCGCAGGCCTTTGGTCACGGAGAAGGGTACTTATTTGTCAGAGAAGTTGAACGCTTATTCATTTGAGGTTCATCCACTGGCTACCAAGACGGACATCAAGGCTGCGGTTCAGCAGTTGTGGGATGTTCGTGTGGTGGCTGTTCGAACTCAAACCCGAATCGGAAAGCCTCGACGGCACAAGATGGTGTTGGGATTGACGCGAAGCTGGAAGAAGGCGGTTGTGAAACTGCACGACGAAGATCGGATCGCGTTTTTCTAGGATTGGTTTGGGCTTTCATTTTGGCTGTTTGGGTGTGAGTTTCAAACATGGGCATTCGATTTTACAAGCCGGTTACTCCAGGTCGCCGTGGCGCTTCCGTTAGTGACTTCGCTGAAATCACCGACAAGAAGAAACGTCCCGAGAAGGAATTGACCAGCCGCTTCAAGAAGCGTGGTGGTCGAAACAATCAGGGTAAGATCACTGCTTTGCATCGTGGTGGTGGTCACAAGAGGCTGTACCGCCATATCGACTTCAAGCGTGATAAGGATGGTGTAGTTGGGACTGTTACTCACATTGAGTACGACCCTAACCGTTCAAGCCGGATCGCGCTCATTGAGTATGCGGATGGCGAGAAGCGGTACATTCTGGCTCCTGAGGGTTTGAAGGCTGGAGACAAGGTTGAGAGCGGTGTTGCTCTCGAGCCTAACATCGGGAACTCGATGCTCCTCGGATCAATTCCTGCGGGAACTGTGATTCATAACATTGAGATGCAGCCGGGTCGCGGTGGCCAGCTGTGTCGGAGTGCCGGCGTCGGTGCAACTTTGAATGCACGGGAAGGCCGTTGGGCCCAGGTCACTTTGCCGAGCGGTGAAGTTCGTCGGCTTCCGAGTAGCTGTCGAGCGACTATCGGTGTGCTTGGGAATTCTGAACACAGCAGTATTGTGATTGGCAAAGCTGGTCGTAATCGCTGGAAGGGCATTCGTCCTCGAGTCCGAGGGACAGCGATGAATCCATTCGCTCACCCGATGGGCGGGGGCGAAGGTCGAAATTCCGGAGGTCGTCATCCTTGTAGTCCGAGCGGTAAGCTTGCTAAGGGTGGACGCACACGAAGTAAAAAGAAGGCTTCTTCGAAAGCTATTATTCGTCGTCGCAAGTCGGTTCGTTATGGTCAGGTTAAGTAGACATCGGATTTGTGGAAGGGTGTTTGAATGGGTCGCTCGCTGAAGAAGGGTCCTTACGTTGACCCTCGCGTGCTCGAAAAGGTTGAGAAGCTCAACCAGGCGGGCAGGAAAGAGCCAGTGAAGACTTGGGCTCGTCGTTGTACGATCTCTCCAGAATTCGTTGGGCATACGTTTCTTGTACATAACGGTCGTGCGCACATTAGTGTGTACGTCACTGAGGATATGGTCGGGCACAAGCTCGGCGAGTTTTCTTCAACGCGGACGTTCCGCGGGCATGGCTCGAAGGGTAAGAAGTAATCATGGCGGCAGTACGTGCTATACATCGCTTCGCTCGCATTTCGCCAACGAAGATTCGTCCGTTCGCTGATATGATCCGCGGAATGTCCGCGGAACAGGGGTTGAACGCCTTGGCGTTCGAGCCGAACCGCGGTGCGCGGTTCCTGGAGCGAGTGTTGAAGAGTGCGATTGCGAACGCTGAAGATCGAGGGGTTCGCAGCCCTGACAGGCTTAAGATTTCGGAAGCCCGTGTTGACGGCGGTCCGATGTTCAAGAGAGTTCATGCAAGGGCTCGTGGGATGGCGAATTTGATTCGTCGTCGTACCGCGCACATTCATGTTGCGGTTGAGGCTCCAGAGCTGGGCTAATTTTTTCGGTCGCTTCGTCAGGATCAACGGTTATGGGTCAAAAAGTTAGGCCAACTGGGTTTCGTGTTGGCGTCATGGAGACGTGGCGGAGTCGTTGGTACGCTTCAAAACGCGAGTTTGGTGACTTGCTGATTGAAGATCAAAAGATTCGTAAGTTCGTGGCCACTAAGTACGAATTTGCGGAGATTGCTCGTGTTGAGATCGAGCGTACGCGGGATCAGGTTGTGGTGCATATGCACACAGCTCGGCCGGGCGTGATCATTGGTCGCAAGGGTCAGGAAGTCGACAAGCTCAAAGCTGAGTTGGAAGACCTGACTGGACGACGAATGGATGTGAAGATTGTCGAGATTACAAATCCTAATCGAAATTCACGTCTTGTTGCCATGAAGATTGCGCAGCAGCTTCAGAAGCGTGGCAGTTTTCGACGGGCGATTAAGAAGACTCTTGATGAGGTTATGAGTGCCGGGGTGTACGGCGTAAAGATTCAGATGTCGGGCCGTCTTGGCGGTGCTGAGATGTCTCGACAGGAGAAGGCAAGTCGGGGTTCTATCCCGCTGTCAACTCTTCGTCGCCATATCGACTACGGCTTTGCCGAGTCGAAGACGGCGATGGGGATTATTGGTGTGAAAGTGTGGATTGATCTGGGCGATTATTCGAACGAGGAGACTGCAGATGGCGCTAATGCCAAAGCGGGTCAAGCATCGAAAAAGCCAAAGAGGGCGTATAAGAGGTAAGGCGACTCGCGGCAACACTGTTGTCTTTGGTGAATGGGCACTGCAGTCATTGGATCCAGGTCATATTACTGGTCAGACGATTGAAGCCTGCCGAATTGCTGCGACACAGTATGTCCGTGGTGAAGGTCGAGTCTTTATCCGTATATTCCCGCAGAAGTCAGTGACTTCTCGGCCGCTTGAAACCCGAATGGGTAAGGGAAAAGGCGAACCGGATCGCTGGGTTGCAGTTGTCAAGCCAGGGACCGTTTTGTTTGAGCTGGGTGGTGTTCCTCACGACACCGCTCGTAGTTGTTTCAATCGTGTGGCTCACAAGCTGCCGGTCAGGGTTCGTCTCGTAGGGCGGCGTCCTGAGATTTAATGTTGTTGAGGTGTTATCATGTCGAAACCGTCGGCGATTCGCGAAATGTCTGATGAGCAACTGCAGCACGAGCTGCGTGAAGCGCAACAGTCTTTGTTCCGTTTGCGTGTTCAGGCCGCCACTGAGCGGAACGACGTGCCATCGAACGTTAAGAAACTTCGTAGAAACATCGCACGAATTATCACAATTCAGCGTGAGCGTGAACTCTCTAAGGTTTGATTGGTACTGATGCGATGAGAAAGACTCTGGTTGGTGTTGTGGCTCGTGATCCGCAGAAGAATAGTTTGCGGGTTGAGATTGACCGACGAATGAAACACCCGAAATACGGGAAGATCATTCGCGGCAGGACTGTTTGTCATGTTCACGACGAAGAATGCGTTGCTCGCAAGGGTGATACTGTTGAGATCGTCGAGTGTCCGCCGAAGAGTCGTTTGAAGCGCTGGGAGCTCGTGCGCGTTGTGAGCAAGTCGGCGTCGGTCGGTGTTGAGTAGAGTTTTTGAGTGTTTGGGGATAAGTCATGATTCAGATGCAGACTCTGCTTGATGTTGCTGACAATTCAGGCGCAAAAACAGCCAGGTGTATTAAAGTGCTCGGCGGCACTCGCCGCAGGTACGCTGGACTTGGTGATATCGTGGTTGTCAGCGTGCAGAAGGCACTTGCTGGCAGCGCGATTCGATCTGGTTCAGTTGTCAAGGGTGTAGTGGTCCGAACTCGGAAGGCGGCTCGCCGTGCTGATGGGTCCTACGTTCGCTTTGATCGGAACGCAATCGTGATTGTCGACAATGACGGCAATCCGAAGGGGACTCGCATTTTCGGTGCTGTTGCACGAGAACTGCGGGATCGAAAGTTCATGAAGATCGTCAGCCTTGCCAGCGAAGTCGTCTAGTTTTCCGTTTGGTTACTTTCTGAAGAGTTAGCAGACATGTCTCGGTTGCAGGAAGAGTATCGCAGTCGTATCGTCCCCGAACTGCAGACGGCGCTAGGTCGTAAGAACATTCATTCTATTCCACGTCTACAAAAGATTGTGGTCAGTATGGGCGTTGGTGAGGCGGTGAATGATCGTAAGCGACTTGATCAGGCCGCCGACCAGTTGACCCAGCTGGCCGGGCAGAAGGCCCAGATCACTCGAGCTAAGAAATCGGTGTCCGGTTTCCGTTTGCGTGAAGGTCAGCCCATTGGTTGTCGAGTTACGCTGCGAAACAAGCGGATGTTCGATTTTCTCGACCGTCTGATCACTTTGGCACTTCCCCGAGTGAGAGACTTTCGCGGCGTGAACCCCAAGGGGTTTGATGGCAGCGGCAATTATAACTATGGTCTGAGCGAACAGTTGGTGTTCCCTGAGATTGATCCTGAGACGGTGACTGTCACTCAGGGTATGAATATTACGTTCGTGACGACTGCGTCTACGGACGACGAAGGACGACTGTTGTTGAAGGCATTTGGGATGCCTTTCAAGACTGAAGAGTAGGTTTGAACGAAACATTGGTTCCTGGATCCTGAGATTAGGCAATGGCAAGCAAAGCTAAGATTGAAAAAGCAAAGCGGACTCCAAAATTCAGCAGCAGGATTGAACATCGCTGCATGCTGTGTGGGCGTCCACGTGCGGTCTATCGTAAGTTTAAGGTCTGTCGAATCTGCTTCAGGAATCTTGCCCTTGATGGTTTGATTCCGGGTGTCAAGAAGGCCAGTTGGTAGAACGAGAGCACGTGTTTTTATGATGACTGATCCTATTGCAGATTTGCTGACTCGAATTCGTAACGGCGTACAGGTCGACCGACCTTTTGTCGACGTTCCTTCTTCAAAGATCAAAGTGAGCATCGTCGAGGCGCTTCAGCGTGAGGGTTTCGTTTGGGACTATGAACTTCTTGATGCTAACGCGGGTAAGACGCTGCGGGTGAATCTGAAGTACGGCCCAAATGGAGAGCACGTCATTCAGCATATCGAAAGAGTATCGAAGCCGGGCTGCAGGGTTTATTGCGCAGTGGGCGACATGAAGGACGTACGTCAGGGGACAGGGATTTCTGTTCTGACGACGTCAAAAGGCGTATTGAGCAATCGTGAAGCTCGTAAGCAGGGTGTTGGCGGCGAGTTGGTTTGTCAGGTTTGGTAGGCGTCGTTGATACACTGAAACTTCGGTTATCTTAAGTTGGGCGAGTTCCATGTCGAGAATTGGTAAGAAGCCGGTCGCCGTTCCAGGCGGCGTAAATGTTGAAGTGTGTGGCTCCAGGGTGTCCGTCAAGGGCCCGGCTGGGGAGTTGAGCGTCAATGTTCATCCTGCGATGTCTGTCGCTGTGGACGGAGCGTCGCTGCAGGTTTCTCGGCCAGACGATAAGCGTAGCAGTCGTGCTTTGCACGGTCTCACTCGCAGTTTGATTCAGAACATGGTCTCGGGCGTCGTTAAGCCCTTCGAGAAGAAGCTTGAGATTCAGGGTGTTGGGTACAATGCCAATCTAGCTGCTGGTAAGCTGACATTGCAGGTTGGGTTTGCGAATAAGATTGTGCTTGTCGTACCGGACGGGGTTAAGTGCGAGGTTCCGGACCCGACTCACGTAATCATTAAGAGTTCCGATAAGCAAGCTTGTGGTCAGTTTGCCGCAGATATTCGTGCGGTACGGCCTCCGGAACCCTACAAGGGCAAGGGGATTCGCTATCAGGATGAGTTTGTGCGTCGGAAGGCCGGCAAGGCATTTGGTTCCAAGTGATTTTTCAAGTTTGTTAGGTTTGGGTTTTAGCGATGAGCGTTCGATCACGTCTTGCATTGCAGCAGAAGCGAAGACAGTTTCGTGTTAGAAATCGCGTTATTCGCGATGCACACGGGCGTCCGCGTCTGTCGGTGTTCCGAAGCAATCGGCATATGTATGCTCAGATCATCGACGATGTGGCCGGAAGGACTTTGGTCGCCGCCAGCACGGTCGATGCTGAGATTGCCGGGCCTGGTGGAGTCGGCAGCGACCAGGATGCCGCTTCGAAAGTTGGAAAGTTGATCGCGGAACGTGCAACCGCTGCTGGGATCAGCAAAGTAGTTTTCGATCGTGGGGCGTTTTGCTATCATGGTCGGGTTGCGGCGTTAGCCACAGCCGCCCGCGAAGCCGGGCTGGATTTTTAATTAATTCTGCATACGTTTGTTGAGGTGTCTGTTGTCGACGGCAGAAGTAAAAGGTGATTCAGGCGAACGGGTCGTTCAGATCCGACGTTGCGCCTGCGTGGTAAAAGGCGGACGTCGCTTTAGTTTCGCGGCACTGGTAGTTACTGGCGACGGAAACGGTCGCGTTGGCTACGGGTACGGTAAGGCTATCGAAGTTCCGCTGGCTGTTGATAAGGCGACCAAGCAGTCGAACCGGACTCAGATGAGCGTTCCGATTGTGGGAACTACTATTCCGCATCAGGTCCTGGGTGAGTTCCGCGCTTCTCGCGTGCTTTTGCTCCCTGCGAAGCCTGGTACTGGGATTATTGCCGGCGACTGCGTTCGTTCGGTTGTCGAGGCGGTCGGCATTACAGACATCTTGACTAAGGCGTACGGCTCCACGAATCCGTTGAACCTTGTGAAGGCAACTTTGGATGCGTTGAAGAAGCTTCGTACAAGAGAACAGATTGAACGGTTGCGAGGGGTGTCTCTATGATTCTTAATGACGTTCAGTCCGGTAATGAGCCTCGCAAAGCACGCAAGCGAATTGGTCGTGGCGTTGGGTCCGGCCACGGCAAGACGGCTGGTCGGGGTCACAAGGGTTTCTTTAGTCGATCAGGATCTTCTCGTCGACGAGGGTTTCAGGGCGGTCAGATGCCCTTGTTCCGTCGCGTTGCCAAGCGTGGCTTCAGTAACAATTTCTTCGCCTCTGACGTTGCTGTCATCAACATTGGTGAGCTGAATGACGCCTTCGAGGCTGGCGCCGAGATTTCTCCAGAATTGTTGGCCGGCAAAGGACTCATTCCCTCGAAGTTTGACGAATTGAAGGTTCTGGGTGACGGCGAGCTGACTAAGAGTTTTGTCATCAATGCCCATCGCTTTTCTGCCAGTGCTGAGGCAAAGATTGCAGCGGCTGGTGGTACGGTTAGCCGTATCGCCGTTAGTAGTTTTTAGTTGACGTTGGTTTTGCTTCGAAGAAAGGGAGCGGATGTTTGCTAAGTTGCTTACGGTGTTTCGCATCCCTGAACTTCGCAGGAAGATCATCCTTACGGTGATTCTGCTTGGAGTCTATCGGCTAGGTTACCACATCACGCTGCCGTTTATGGACCATGAGTCTATTGGCAGGGTGATGGAGAATGCTCAGAGTGGCAGCACCGGGCTTGGTGGATTGCTGCAGGTTGTTTCAGTCTTCTCCGCCTCGGAACTTCAGAACGGGTCGCTATTTGGTTTGGGCATTATGCCCTATATCACTGCATCGATCGTGTTTCAACTGCTTGGCACCGTTTATCCTCCGTTGGAAGCTCTTCAAAAAGAGGGCGAATCAGGAAGGAGGCGGCTGAACGAGTACACGCGTTATGCAACTGTAGTGGTCTGTGTGCTCCAGAGCTTTGCGCTGCTGTGGTCCATGCGTAGCGGTGCGAACGGGCAGGCTGCGATTCTTCCTGGATACAATTCTTTAAGTTGGTTGATCTTTGGCACCATTCTGATGACTGCCGGGACTGTGTTCCTGATGTGGATCGGTGAGCAGATTGACGCCTACGGAATAGGTAATGGTATCAGCTTGTTGATCATGGCGGGCATTTTGGCCCGCATGCCCGAGATTGTCAGGAAGTGGGTTGACGGGATTCGGTCCGGGGGGCTCCAGATCGGAAGCCAGTTCGGCATCGAGCGATTGCTTGTGATGGCGGCGTTGTTTGTCTGCGTAATTGCTGTAGTTGTGTTTATCACTCAGGGTCAACGACGAATCCCGATTCAAAGTGCTAAGCATGTGCGCGGCAGGAGGGTCATGGGCGGAAATCGCCAGTGGCTGCCTCTGCGAGTGAATCAGTCCGGCGTGATGCCCATCATTTTCTCGTCCAGCTTGTTGATGATTCCGTTTTTCTTGTTCGGCCAGTTGGGTTTGGCTTTCGGGCCTGATTCCACCGCTGGCAGCGTGTTCACAAGTCTCGGGTCTGCGTTTTCTCCGGGTCAAGGTTTTGTGTACAGTCTGTCCTATATTATCCTGATTTACTTCTTCTGTTATTTTTGGACGGCCATCACTTTCAATCCGAAAGAAATGGCGGAGAATCTCAAGGATAACGGGAGCTTCATTCCGGGCTACCGTCCGGGAGTTCGTACTGCTGGTCATCTTGAACAGGTGATGCTTCGAATCACTTACGTTGGTGCTGCATTTCTGGCAGTGATTGCCGTGATTCCCACGATTGTTTCGAATACCATGACTCAGGACTTTGTGACTGCCAGCTTTTTCGGCGGAACAGGGTTGCTGATTATTGTTTCTGTGGCTTTGGATCTCGTTCAGAAGATTGATTCTCATCTGGTGATGAGGAATTATCCTGGTCTGCTGGACTCTGACAAATAGAAGCGGTTTTGCCGCTGATTTGGTGATGCAATGAAGGTTCGTTCAAGCGTTAAGCGGATTTGTGACTCCTGCAAGTTGGTTCGTCGGCGCGGAAAGATCTTCGTGATCTGTTCGTCAAATCCGCGACACAAACAGCGTCAGGGCTAGTAATCGTTTTTGTATTTGCAGTGGAGATTTGCAATGCCCCGCGTGCTTGGCGTCGACATACCGAATAATAAACCGGTCTACATTTCCTTGGCTTATCTTTACGGCATTGGACCTGTCCTTGCTGTTCAGATTTGCTTCGAACTGGGAGTGGATCCGCACATCCGTGCTGGTGAGTTGACCGAAGATGAGGTGAGTCGCATTACGACTCACCTGGATAAGAATTACACTGTTGAAGGTCCATTGCGTCGCAAGATTCAGCAGGACATTGGTCGTCTCCGAGAGATCCAGTGCTACCGTGGCGTTCGGCATCGCAAGGGCTTACCAGTACGCGGACAGCGCACGAAGACGAATGCTCGTACCCGCAAGGGTCGCAAGAAGACTGTTGCTGGTAAAAAAGGCGTGAAAGACATGAAGCACTAAAAAATCGCGGTGTCTTGGGCTTGGTAATATTTTGAGTGGGATGGTAGCGTGGCGAAAGTCAAGAAGAAGAAGATCCGTCGTAATGTGAACAAGGGTGTTGCCTATATTAAGGCGACATTCAACAACACGATTGTCACGATGACCGACGCTGCTGGCGATGTAATTTGCTGGGCGACGGCTGGGACAGTTGGGTTCAAGGGTTCCCGCAAGAGTACGCCGTTCGCGGCACAGCGCGCTGCTGAGATTGTTGCCGAGAAGGCAGCCAAAGTTGGCGTGCGGGAAGTTGAGATTCGCGTTAAGGGCCCTGGTGCTGGCCGCGAGAGCGCGATCACCGGCTTGCAGGCTTCCGGGATGGCTATTAAGTCAATTGAAGATATCACTCCTCTGCCGCACAATGGTTGTCGTCCGCCAAAACGACGACGTGTCTGATGTAGTTGCGGATTGGCTTTGGTTTGGGTTTTAGGGGTTGGGATATGCGAATTCGTTGGCGTGGTTTAGAGTTGCCGAGTCGAGTTGCGATTGATCGTGAGACTCGCACTGGAAGCTACGGTAAATTTGTGGCTGAGCCTTTTGAACGTGGCTTTGGCTCGACTGTCGGTAACAGCCTTCGTCGGATTCTGCTGTCCAGTCTCGAAGGTTCCGCGGTAACACGCGCTCGCATTCAGGGAGTGCAGCACGAGTTTACAACTATTCCAGGGGTCGTGGAAGACGTCACTGACATCTGCCTTAATCTCAAGTCTCTGGTCGTTAAAAATCATAGTGCGTCTAGTAAGACGCTTCGTATTGAGAAGCACACTCGTGGAGTTGTTACCGGTGCTGACGTCATTTGTGACGATCAGGTTGAGGTGATCAATAAGGACTTGGTAATCGCGACGATGACGGACGATGTTCCGTTTAACGTTGAGATGACCGTGGAGAATGGCCGTGGTTATGTGGCTGCTACAGAGCAGTACCAGCACGAGCCCGAGGTTGGCATCATTCCATTGGATGCCGCATTTTCTCCTGTTACACGCGTTCGTCATCTGATCGAGGAGACTCGTGTAGGGCAACGAACAAACTACGATAAGTTGAATCTGGAGATTTGGACGAACGGAACGATCACGCCCGACATGGCGTTGGTTGAAGCGGCCAAGATTCTTCGCAAGCACTTGAATTGCTTCATCACATTCCGCGAACCTGGCCCCGAAACGGGTCCAGAGGCTGGTCTTCGTGGGATGATGGAAGCGACTGGATATTCTCCGGTTGACATGGAACTGGAAGAGAAGCTTAATAAGAGCCTTGCTGAACTCAATCTGTCTGTTCGTGCTACAAACTGCCTTGAATCTGTTGGAATCAACACTGTTCGAGACTTGGTTGTGCGGACTGAAGACGAGCTGTTGCAGGTGAGAAATTTCGGCGAAACAACGCTTGAGGAAGTGCGAGAGCGTCTGGGCGGCATCGATTTGCGGCTCGGGATGCGGTTGCCTAATCAGCAGTTGAAGTAGATCGTTTGATGGGTTCGGGGCGGCTCGGACGAGGTTTGTTCATAGCGATTTTTTGGGTGAGTGTCTGATATGAGACACCTTGTTTCTGGTCGTAAACTGGGTCGTAATGCGTCACATCGTAAAGCGATGTTTCGTAATATGGCTGTGAGCTTGATTCGCACGGTGCGTGTGGTTGAAGGCGAAGTCGGGCAGCCAAAGGTTGCCGGTCGCATTGTGACTACTGTTCCGAAGGCGAAAGAGCTTCGACCAATCGTCGATAAGTTGGTCACGATGGCCAAAAAGGCAGCGAAGATCTCTGCTGCTGCCGCTGAGTTCGGAACTCCTGCCGCTCGTGGTACGGATGAGTGGAAAGCTTGGCGTGAGTCTGAGAAGGGCAAGAACTGGGTCAAGGCAAGCTCGCCGGCTCTGACTCTTCGTCGTCGCGCTTTCTCCGAGCTGCGGGATGATCTTGCCGTAGACATTTTGTTCAGCGATATCGCGCAGCGGTTTGGTGAACGCGATGGCGGTTACACACGAATCGTGCGTTTGGCTGCTGTTCGTTTAGGTGATGCTGGGCAGCGGGCTTTGATCGAGTTTGTGGGCGTGAATGATCGCACAAAGTCACGCAAGCGAACGGCTCCTGCTGTAGAAGCTTCAGCGAGCTAAGACTCGTCGTGCATAATTGACTACTGAAACCCTCGTTCGTTAAGAGCGAGGGTTTTTTTGTTGCTGGAATTGATCTTGTCGGGGAAGTGGGCAAGGCTTAGCGTTCGGCAATCTGATGTAGAATGTACTTTCCTCGAAGGATCGGGGTTGTGACACAAAACTTTGATTTTTGCCATTCGATGACGAGGTTATGTGATGATATTTGTCGTCGTCATCCAGAATTTGGCCACATTCGAATGCCACAGGTCGCAGTAACGTTTGCGCAGGCTCGGTCGCCGGCTGAATGGGGCGTTCAGGCGCGTTTAACTCCTCTTCGATTCGAGGGCGGTTCTATTGTCGAGCGTCGGAAGGGGCGGCTTTGGACGGTTCAGAGGGTTTATCATCAAGGGCGGGAGTCGCTCTACATCCTGACATTCCTGTTGCCGCGTTTCCTGAATCTGTCATTTGAGGAAAAGCTGATCACGGTTTTCCACGAGCTGTACCACATCAACCCGGATTTTAACGGTGACATCCGGCGATTTTCCGGTTCCTGTTACATGCATACCGGGAGTCAGAAGAGTTATGACAGACAGATGGATGTCTTTGCCCAGCAGTATTTGCGAATGGGTGCCCCTCAGGAGCTGTACCGTTTTCTAACACTGAGCTTCTCCGAATTGCAGGTCACCTTCGGAGAAGTGGTGGGTTTGCGGATCGCAATTCCGCGACTGATTCCAATGGGCAAGGCTGCATGACGGAAGCCTCTTCAGGCCACAAGCACGGCAGTAAACTATGGATGTTGACCCTTCGCAGATATCTTCGGCATCAGTTTATCAGCATTTGATTCGCGTCATTTCGCCTCGCCCAATCGCCTGGGTTTCGACCGTCTCTCGTGACGGCCGCTACAATCTGGCCCCGTACAGCTTTTTTAGTGGAGCTGGTTCTCGCCCACCGAGCGTGGTCTTCTGTCCGGCCAATCGCCGCGATGGAAGTTCGAAAGATACGCTTCAGAATATTCTGGAGACCGGCGAATTCGTAATCAATGTCGTGCCGTTTTTGCTCGCCGAAGCGATGAATTTAACATCTGCCGAGATCCCGTCGGACGAATCTGAGTTTGATTTGGCCGGACTGGCAATGGCGGAATCTCGAACGGTGAAGCCGTCGCGGGTTGCTGATTCTCCCGTTTGTTTAGAGTGCCGTTTGATGCATCATTGGCCTCTGGCCGATGGACCTGGCGGAGCAAACATCGTGGTGGGTCGTGTCGAGTTTCTGCACATTGCAGACTGGGCGGTGGATGAGTCGGGGTTTGCGGATCCTGGCCTGCTGGATCTGGTGGGCCGACTGGGCGGGCAGAGCTACTGTCGCACGACAGACCGTTTTGATCTGGATCGGCCTCGAACACCTTAATTGAAATTGATCTGGAAATGTCACGTGCGAGTGAATGTCTCTGGCGTTCGTCACTCCCCGCTGACCACCCGGTTTTGGGTGCGGACTGTCGAGGATGTTTCGACTGGGTGTGATGTGCATGCGGCCGACTGAACTGCGGCAAGGAGGCTTCTCACGGAACTCGAATTTTACTCCCGGTGGGGCGGAACGGCCAACAATGGGTTATTGGCGTGAATCAGCATTTCAAGTGTGCGGATTGCTGCCCATGTTCCCCTGTTTTTGCTCCAGGCGGCTCTTGTCGTGAAGAAGGGCCTGACACTGGCGGAGGTTGCTGAGAAACCGTGGCAGGTAAAAAGTCTGCAATACGATCGGTTCATCGGGCATGAAGCCTGGCAGGCCGGAAGCGTACTCAGAAAGATCGCTCGGGGAAATGGCCCAACCTTCAATGGTCGCCCAGCCAAAGGCCACGGAGAGATCGCGATTTTCGCGTCGCAAGGTGAGCCAGCGTGTGTATTCGTCTGAAAAATCGAACGGAAGAAATAACTGCAGACCGTCTTCCATGGCAGTGATCAGTCGAATCCATTCGGTCACGAGTTGCCATGTTCCGGTCGCTGGCTGAAAATCCAGATTGGTACTGTTCGGCTGGAGGCCAAGATAATAGCTTTCCCCCACGCGGGATTCGGTCCCGACCTGAACTTCAATCTGATTGTCGGGATTGAGTGTGACTGATACGTTCCGCATCAAAGCTGGCCTGTTACGGCAAGGGTCGGGATGAAGTCGACCGGACAGGCGGTTGCCTGCGGCTTGCCATTATTCGAATGAAGATCACTGACAAAGGAACCCACATGGTACGCGTTTTGTGCACAGCGTTGAATGGAGAGAGTGGTCCACATTTTAAGATGCTGGAAGAAGCGGGGCATGAATGCCTTGTTCCGGACCGTACACGCGACCTGTGGGACAATGATGTACTGATCGCGACTTTGAAAGGTTTCGATGCGGTGATCGCCGGTTCTGAGCCGTATCCGCCCAGCGTGATTGCCGCGATTCCGCATGTTCGAGTTCTTGCCCGCGCCGGCGTCGGTTTCGACGCAATCAATCTGAAGGCTTGTGACGAGTTGGGAATCGTTGTCGCGACCACACCTGGCTGCAATCATCATTCTGTCGCGGAGCACGCTATTGCAATGCTGATGGCCCTCGGTCGCGGCTTTCCTGCGCTGGATCAGGAAGTTCGTCGGGGTGAATGGAAGCGAAATCCCTATCCGCGAATTTCTGAATGTACGCTGGGTTTGGTGGGGCTTGGACGCATCGGGCAGGCGACAGCGACGCGAGCGGTCGGGCTTGGTATGAAAGTGCTGAGTTTTGACCCGTACGCGCCGGCTGATTTTGTCAAGAAGCACGGGATCAGGATGGTGTCATTGGAAGAACTGTTTTCGCAGTCGGATTTCATCTCGCTGCATTCTCCTTCGACGCCTGAAACAAAACACATGATCAACGACAAGTCGATCGCGACTATGAAAGACGGAGTCGTCATCATCAATACGGCTCGAGGTCCGCTGATCGATGAGCCAGCGCTGATTCGTGCACTGCAGTCAGGTAAAGTTCGGGCCGCCGGTCTGGATGTTTTCGAAGTTGAGCCGCTTCCGATGACGAGTCCGTTGATTGGGATGTCGAATGTTCTTTTGGCAGGCCACGTGGCTGGTCTGGACAATGAGTCTCACGACGCCACGTGGGCTCTCGGCGCCGAAATTATTCTGAAGCTTCACGGCGGTGAATGGCCGGCCGACTGCATCCAGAATCTAAAAGGCGTCACAGGCTGGAAGTGGTAATGCCCAATGCCCAATGCCCAATGCCCAATGCCCAATGCCCAATGCCCAATGCCCTTCGGTCATTAGGCGGCGATCCGGCGGCGGGCGAATTTTTGGCGAATATCGAGGACGGCGTCGATCACATCGGCGACGTCCTGATCAGACATTGATGGCGACAGTGGCAGGCTAAGCATGTTCTGAAAGGCCGTGTGGGCGACGGGAAAGTCGTCCGGGTGAAAATTGTATTTATCGCGATAGTACGAATGCATGTGGATCGGGATGAAGTGCACTGACGTTCCAATCCTGCGAGCCGTCATTTCGTCGATGAACTGATTGCGATTGATGCTGAGTTCCGCGGGTCTGAGACGCAGCACGTACAAATGCCATGCGTGCGTGACATGGGCTCGCGTCGTGGGAATCAGAAAAGTGGAGTGTGAGCCAAAGGCCTTGTTGTAAGCCTGCACAATCTCATGACGGCGGGCCTGCATCCGATCGAATCGATTCAGCTGGGCAAGTCCAATGGCGGCCTGCACGTCCGTCATATTGTATTTGAAGCCTGGCTCGACAATGTCATACGCCCATTTACCGCCGGCCGCATAGCGACTCCATGCTTCGCGATTCATGCCATGCAAACCAAGAACTCGAGCTCGATCCAGGAGTTCAGAGCTGCCGGTCAACATGCCGCCTTCTCCGGTGGTGAGATTCTTGGTGGCGTAGAAACTGAACGCCGTGAGATTTTCACCAGAGCCAATCGGTTGCCCGTCGAACGCGGCTCCTATAGCGTGTGCGGCATCTTCAATCAGATGCAGGTTGTATTGTTCGGCGATCGCTCGCAGAGCAATCAGTTCGGCCGGATGACCGGCGTAGTGAACCGCGATGATTGCTCTGGTCTGCGGTGTGATGGCCTGCTCCACGGCATCCGGCTGTAAATTCAGAGTATCGGGTTCGACGTCGACGAGCACTGGAGTTGCCCCGGTGTGTTCGATGACATTGACAGAGGCCGCGAAAGTCATCGGCGTGGTGATGACTTCGTCACCGGGCCCGATATTCAGAACTTTCAGAGCAAGGTGAAGACCGGCTGTGCACGAATTCAGAGCCAGAGCTGACGGAGCGTGAACTGCCTGACAGAATTCCGTTTCGAACTGTTTCATTCGGGGACCGGACGTGAGCCATCCGGATCGGAGAGCCTCAACAACTGCCTCGATTTCTTCATTGCCAATCAGAGGCAACGAAAAGGGCAGAAAGTTGTCGCGCATGGGTAATCTCCGGGTCAGGATGCTCGAGGCATCTGGGCGGCAGAACATCAAAAGGTGTCTCTATTTAGGGCTTTTTGCCGATTCTTGCTATACGAAACTGCCGGCCCAGTCATTGGTCATGCCTCTCGAACCTGTCCCGTGGGAGATCTGCAGAAAGCGGCAAAGTCGGCCGAATGAGGATTAAATCAGCAGACTGCGTAGTTTGGCTGAATTGCCTGCCGAGCATGACCTCTGTTTTCGATTCACGAACTTGTGGACTGATCAGATTGGCAGTTGTCTTCCGGCCGTGGAACGAAATCATATAGCGAGTATCGCTGCGCGGTTCATGGAAGAGCTGACGTCAGTTGGTTTGGGATGATCCAACCCGAAAATGAGCATGATCCTGGTCAGATG
The DNA here is from genome assembly GCA_003669615.1 of Planctomycetota bacterium. Taxonomy (GTDB): domain Bacteria; phylum Planctomycetota; class Planctomycetia; order Planctomycetales; family Planctomycetaceae; genus SXXK01. The sequence continues at coordinate 16,200 of QWOO01000247.1, read as the reverse complement.
TTTTGGCCAGTCGACGAAGACCGTCGGAAGCTCAGTTGGGAAAGGGCGTCTGCTGATCAGTGACTGAAACCATGAGACATTTTCCATTCCGTTTTGTGATGATGTGGAGTCTTTTCCTGGCGTGTCTGATGGTTTCCTCTGTCAGCTCACAGGAATTGAATTCACCGGACGTCACTCCTGCTACAGAAGCCAGTCGTCGTAACACAGCGGTGACGCTGAATTACTGTCGTGCTGCGCTCCATCGAATTCGCCGCGCTCCGTCGAAGAAAATCTTGTTGGAAGAGCAGCAGAGGATCCTGAACAATCTGGACCTGAATCAGATTGACGATCCGGAAGTAATCACCTTGTACCGCTCGATCCTTGACGAAATCGGTCAGGTGGAAATCAGCGATCGAGAGCGTGTTGTCATCGGCGAACAGTACACGCGCGGTGCGCAGCGAAAGATGGGCACAGACTTCTTTGTCATCGGCGCTCAGGCCGCGACCGGTCAGGTCGGATCCATGATTCAATCGGGGGCCAACAGCTGGTGGGATCATCGATCCACACAAATCAAACGCGACTCTGATCTATGGCAGGTGGAAAAGACACAGTTCACAACTCTGATGACGCGGTCTTCCACGTTTCTGGACAGCTTCTGGAAGCTGAGCCGTAAGAACGAAATTCCCGACCGCTGGCTGTTGCGCGATCAGGATCTGGATCAACTGACTCAGACACTTGAAGAGCAGGATCCTGAACGTCGTCTGCGAATGCTGGCGCGTCTCGAGCGATTCATGGAGTGTTATCCACCGTATTGGTACTACGTCGCCAGAACTCACCAGCAACTGGGCAACTCGGACGAGGCGGTCAAAACCTTTCAACGCCTTTCGGAAATTGGTCAGGGCCATTTTCGTCAGGACGATATGTTGGCGAGCAGCATGGCCAACATGGCCTTGATCCAGGAAAGCCTGAAAGATCCCGAGGCAGCTCGCACGGCGGCTCGCGCGTTCAACTATTCGACTCGCAATTGGGAGGCCAATCTTGTCTGCGCGTGGGTACTGGGACGTCATGCTGAGTATCGCGACGCTGAAGATTTGATTCTTTGCAATATGGACGATGGGCTGGAAACGGAGCAAAGTTCCGTCGCGCTGGTTTCTCTGTATTTTCATTCGGCCGACAAGCCTCATCTGAAGCGACTTCTGGAAGATGAAGCGATAGTAAAGCGCATACCCATCCCTGGACTGTTGCTGTGCGCGCGATTGCTGGGGCCGGACGATCTGCCTCGTGGAGCGGAAACCTATTTGGCATCCACATTGACCGCTGTTCCGCGAACGTCCGGTCGGATGAATGCGATTTCGGTGGCAGCTGCCCGCAGCTGGAAGCTCAGCGATGCCGAGGCTTCCATTACGGACGGCACACACACGTTTCAATATGCCGGACATCGAGCCATTGATGAAGGTCTGGAAGTCAGCTTCACTCCGGCGCTGGAGTCTCGAAGCGACGGCGAAGTGGGAACCACACTGCGAATGACTCTGCAGTATCCGTCGACGCCTGCGATTCGCATCGTGCTGGCTCAGGATAATGAAGACGAAGTCGCGGTGAATGATCAGCGAGGTTCCAGTCGACTGCCCTTATTTGGAGGCAGCCTGCCCGGCAGGACTCGGCAGACTCAGAAGATGTACCGAATTCAGGAGATTGAAGTTGACGGACTGCGTTTGTCGCTTCGCCCTGAACCCGTCTCCACGGACGAGATACGCGCGCTGAAACCTATGTTTTCCGGAGAAGTGGATTCCACTCGAGGCTAGTGGTTTCTTCCCATGGTGCTGTAAGCTGTTTTGCTCGCAACTCTGCGAAGCTCTGTTAGAGATTCGCTGCTGGCGTGTGTTGCGCAAGGTCAGCGATCATGTCGCGAGTGGCGGCTTCGACAGCATCCTGCCAGCGGGCTTCACCAAATTGCTCTGCGTAAGTTTTTCGCTGCCACGCAAAGTTAATACCGCGTGAGCTGTTGACGACAGCGCCGAGTCCTTCAAGAGTGAAGGCACCGGCCGTGTCGGACGAAGTACCTCCCTGAGCGCCGTAGCCTGGAATCAGGAACGGTACGGCTGGCATTTGCTTACCCAGCTCCACAAGCTGAGTCGGCCATGTGGCGCCCACCACGGCGCCCACGCATCCGAAAGCTTCCCCGGAAGGACGAGTCGCTTCGCTGAGCTTTTGCACCGTGGCAGCAACGCTGGAATAAAGCGCCTGCCCGTCGGAAATGCGGTCCTGAAACTGAGCCGCGCCAGGATTGCTCGTTCGCACAAGCACGTACAATCCGGCATTCCGTTTCGCGGCCAGCTGGACGAAGGGCTCCAGTGAGTCGGTACCCAGATAAGGATTGATGGTCAGTGCATCGGCCGGCCATGCTGCTGCTGCCGGATCCTCGCCCGCCAGCCAGGCATCCGCATAGGCTTCCGCGGTCGATCCAATGTCGCCGCGTTTTGCGTCCGCGATGACAATCAGGCCGGCCTGGCGTGCATACTTCATCACCTCGTGCAACGCCTGAAAACCGGGCACACCCAGTTGTTCGAAGAACGCGACCTGTGGTTTCACGGCAGGAACAAGTGGTGCCACGATATCGATGATTTGCTTGGAGAAAGCCTCAAATGCGTATGCTGATGCCTCAAAGGTATTGCGGGATCGGGAGCCCGCATTTTCGCGAATCGACGCTGGCAGCCAGTCCCATCGTGGGTCAATTCCTACGAGCGCTGGAGTCTTGCATTGGAAGATGCGGTCATGAAGACGTTGGGTAAAACCAAGCATGGGAGACTCTGTCGTATGTTTCTGCTCAGTCGGGCATTTCACCAGACATCCGAAGACCGACCGAGGTAGATTCTGTAGTCTGAAATGATCCCGGATTGCACATATCGTGATGAATTGTTCGTCTTTGTCGATGCTGTCGGACGGAGAAACCCAGTTTCCAGAAATGAACGCGACAAATGAAGAGATGCGGCCGCGCTCCGGTTGCGTGACATAGGGTTCGAAAGTTCGCTCCGTTAGCTTTGTACGGAAATCCGGGATGCAAGCCCTCAAAAAAATACGTCGCTTCCTGACTGCGGAGGACGGTACCACGGCGGTCGAATATGCGGTCCTTTTGGCGATGATTTTGATCGCCATCATCATCGGCGTAACATCCGCGGGCGGTGGCGTGAGTAATTGGTGGGGCAACATCAAGACAAAAGTCGAATCGTACTGACGCAGAATTCGATTCGGAAAGTGTCGTTCAATGACGCGTTGTTTGATCGCTTTAGGAGGAAACGTCGGGGTTTCTCAGGCGATTTATGATTTGGCGATGAGTGAGCTTGAAGCAGCAGGAATCCACGTGACTGGCCGCAGCACGGCCATCCTCACCCGTCCGGTGGGCCACCATGCCGGCGACACGTTCTGGAATGCCGCTGCAACTCTGGAATACGACCAAAGTGCGGACCAGTTACTTCAGCTGCTCCATGAGATTGAGGCTAAAGCAGGCCGAACTCGCACGATTCACTGGGGTCCTCGCACGCTGGATCTGGATCTCTGTCTGTTTGGTGACGAAGTCATCGAGAAACCGCATCTGGTGGTGCCCCATCCAGCCATGTGGTATCGCCGATTCGTTTTAGATCCTGCCACCGAAATTGCCGGGGACATGCTTCATCCGATTCTTCAGCAAACAGTGCGGGAACTCTGGACAAGCCTGCATCGGCGGCCCTTGCGAATGGAATTGAAGTGCGACAATTCGGATCGCGATATCTTCCGGCTGCCGGAGATTCTCAATGTTCTGACGCGACAGGAAGAGTCCGTGCAATGGTGTCTGAACAACGAACCTCGAAAGGAGACGGATCGACTTTTCGCGACGGTTGTTTTCGAAAAGACGCCACACGACTTTCGCCGGTCTCAGCAGCCACGAAACAGTAAAAATCGATCCATTCGCGTCTATGCAGACACACAGGATGAGGCATTATCACAACTGCCGTTGCTGCGATCGGCGATTTTTGGCTGACGAAGATTTTTGGCTGACGCATTTGCGGGTCCGCTTTGACGGGATTTCCGCTTTACTCGGTGGCGGATGGCACAGCGCCAGTGTCGGGAATGATCAGCACGGGAGTCTCCTGAGTGTTTGTCAGAGCCTTTGTTGTGATGGTCGTCTGAATTCGTTCTTCGAAATTTCGATCGGCGACTCGCATGGCGTTCTGGACAATGGCTCCGAACTGCAGTGCGGTCGACAACTGCTGGCCGCCGAGTCCCAGGCCTTCAGCGAGACGTGAGATCTCCTTCACCTGCGGATCATTTTCCAGTGATGCGATCTGACTGGGTTTAAGGTCGCCGGACGTTGACGTGCCGGTTGTGGCCCAAAGCAATTTCCATTGCCCGTCAGAGTGTTTTCGAAAGAGCTGCCGAGTCACAGTGGCAGAACCGGCTTCGAGGTCCGGCTGAAAACTGGCGAGGACGATTGTGGAGTGATTCGCTGTTTCGGCGCTTCGTCGTGCGGCATCAGGCAGTTTGTCGTTCGTTGGCGCCGCGGCTTTAGGAGAGGTCTCGTTAAGGAGTTCATTCAGCAGTGTTTGAATGTTGCTTCCCAGTGCCGTCTGGATAACTCCTGCAAGGTCCAAAGGTGCGGATTCATCAAAGATGCTGTCGCCATTCTGCACAAGTCGTGTGACGTTGTTGAGTCTGACGTCCACGGCGGCAAGAATTTGCTGATGCGGATCGTCAGAGTTCGCAGGCTGTCCGGGCGGAGTTGTTTTTCTCGCGGCCGGAGGGATTTCTTGAAGCTGCTCGGACACAGATTTCCAGTGAGTCGTTTCAATATTGTCTATGCCATTCAAAATGGCCAGCCGGCACAGTTCTCTTCGAGCATCCGCCTGGAGGTCTGTGCTTCGAAGTCGGTTTTTTGGCAATTCAAGAATCACAAACTCTGGCAGGCTGAGTTCCGTTGGTGTCAGGCGTTGCAGAATTTCTTTCAGCAGCCCAGCGCGCTGCAGAGAAGCGGGCTCATCATCCAGCGAGTCGATCTCAGTCTGAAGCGAAGCCGCCAGCGATGAATTACTCGGCTGATCCAGTTTGCGAAATTCCGGAAGAACGACTTCGTTCAGGAATGCGGGATGGCTTTCCTTCAGCCAGGCGACCGACACGAACAAACGTACTGGCTTTTTGCTAACCGCCATTCCCCACAACACGGTGCCGTCATTCAGAGTGATTCGGTCAGTAACGTGGTCGCGAAAGGAGCGCGCTGTCGAATCCGTATCCTGGCACTGACCTTTGTGAGTCAGAACGGTCAGAAGCAGCAACAGCCAGACGACAGTCTGAAATGCGGTGAGGTGCTTGATCATCAGATGTCCCTGCCCGTGATTAAAGTGATAAGCAGATTGAACAGAATGCGAAGTCAGTTTGTGAACTGTAATGAACAGTCGCCAGCAGCAAGTGATGAAATTCAACATCTAAATCGCTCGCGTTGTATTCCTGCCAAATGGCGCGAGCTTTGCGTTACGCTTGAAAAGACGAAACTGTCTTTGACGTTTTTCAATGACTTCCCGAGTCTCGCCGCGGATGATCGATCAAACGAGAGATTTTACAATCAATGTCTTCTCCTTCCCCTAAAGATCTTAGTCCGCCGGCCTGGTTGCGGCGGTTTGTCAACGATACCGTTCGCAGCGTTGTTGACAGGCAGGTGACTGCGCCGATTGGATGTCATTTCTTTTTCGAGCCTGAGGACAGTGTGTGGGAAGTGTCGCTGTTTGTGTCCCGCACCGAGGTGTGCGGTGGACCAGCAGATGGCAAGCAGGTTCCGTCAGGGCTGCAGATTGATATCGTATCAGTCTGTGCGGCATTTGATTCCGCACCGGCGGTTTACTGGCAGGCCGAAAAGCTTTCTCATGACGACGATCTGGGCAATCACCTTTCCTTCGAAGGAACAGCTCGCGGATTCAATGTCTGGCTAAGAATTCTTCAGAATCCGCCGGACTGGGCAGGCCCCGGTCGCCTGGTTCACGCTTCCAGTGGCAACATAGAAGACGTCTGGTAGTCTTCCTTCAGAGACGGAAACGCCGCGCCGGCGCCCTTACTCGCCATCTCTATTTCTGACATTTTGGACAAAAGAACGTGGCTCGCTGCGCCTGCACGATCCGGCGAATGTGGTCCGTCCTGCAGGTCAGACATAGCAGATCAGCACGTTGATAGACTCGGTGGTGGTTTTGATAGCTGCCATCTTTGTTCAGTGCATTGCGATAGGTTCCGTCGTTCAGCGTAGAACCTTCGTAATGAATTGCGTCAGAGAGTATCTGTGACGTCGCTTCGGCAAGTCGGTTGATCTGATTCTTCGTCAGTCGAGTGGCAACGCGGAGCGGCGAAATTCCCGAACGATGCAGAATTTCGCTCGCGTACAGGTTACCGATTCCGGCCACGAGTTGCTGATCCAGCAGGGCGACTTTGATTTGGCGTTCGGTCTTCTTCAGCCGTGCCAGCCACTCGTCAGCGGTAATTTCCAAAGCGTCTGGACCGAGACGGTATCGGAGTTCCTGCATTTGCTCGGGAGTTAGCAGCGACAAGGTTCCCAGGCCGCGCCGATCCCAGAATTCGAGCGAATCAGACAACCCCTGTTCTCGCTGAAAGTGCCATACGATTCGGCGATGTTCAGCAGTAGGAGGTTCGGTGACGACCAGCAGCCCGGTCATGCGAGGCTCTACGACAAGCGAATCCTGAGAATCCAGTTCCAGGACGATGCGTTTGGCCAGGCGTCGGACAGACGAGATCCGTCGGCCCTGAACGCGACAAGCCACCGTGTCGCGATCCGGAGCAACGAACATAGGCCGCCGTTCAATTTGGACGAACTCCAGTCGATCGACAATTCGGTTGGTGCAATCCCGTGCGATACCTCGCGCCATCGTCTCGACTTCAGGCAATTCTGGCATTGGACAGCGGTCCTCGGAGAGATGTCGGAGACATGCCGGAACATCAGGCGAATCGGAAAATGGACACCGGTGTTCCACCCGAACAAGGGCGTTTTCAGGTAGAAATCAGCCGGAATATCCCATGAATTCCCTACAGTCGATTCGTCCGGCTCGCACATTGTACACGGCAGAACTGGTGCGTCGGGGAATTAGAGGAATCTTCTTGACGCTGGCTGCCGTCGCGACGATCCTAGACAAAGGTTTTCCTTGCCGAGAGCGGGGCGTTGCGCAGATGTTATCTGCCCACGCGGTTGACGGGGATGTCCTGGCCGAGTTTCTTAGGTTCCTTTTGAGGTCATGCAGATGGCACTGTTTGATTCTGTTGTCCCTGGTTCAAGTCCTCGGCTTCGTCGATTTCTGCAGAAGGGCCTGACTGTAGCCTGTGGGCTTGCCGTGCTTTCCGCTGAAGGAATGGCTCGGGCAGGAGAAAAGGACGGAGTGCCCACTCTTGCCGCAATCTCCGAATCGGCGAAATTAAGGCTCGAAGCTCGCCTGAAAGCGGAGCAGGGTGACTTTGCCAGCGCCGCCGAATTCTTGGAAACAGCAGCTCTGCAGGTCGGTGACCGCGGAACTGCTGACAAGGCGAAGTCTTTGGGTGAAGCTTTGGAAGCAGGCGGGGGCGGTGGAGCCGACTTTACGCAGCTGATGACGCTCATCGTGGAACAAACTGGCGAAGAATCCTGGGCCGATCCTCTGGGCTCCGGCGAATACGGCTCGATGACGCCGTTCCTGCAGGGAGTGTTCGTAGGTGTGCCTGCGATGGCCGGTGCGATCACAATGACGTTCGATAATTCGCGTCTGGTAACGGCCGCTCAGTTGGCCCAGACGGCCAATCATAATCAGGACGTTCGAGAAGCCTCGAATCTCCGACTGGTTTCTCTGCCGCGGCTGGAACAGCATGTTAAAGGTCTGGCCGCAGCCGGACAGCCGATTTCCGACGATGTCGCCTCAATGGCAGGACTCACGGAAGTCCAGTTTCTGTTCGTCTTCCCGGAAACCAGCGATATCGTGATTGGTGGACCCGCTGGAGAATGGAAGACCGATGAAACGGGCCGCACGGTTGGTGTTGCCAGTGGTCGTCCAACACTAAAATTTGATGATCTGGTAACGCTCAGCCGCACGTTTTCATCCGGCGGCCCCGGTTTCTTCATGTGTTCCATCGATCCGAAGCCTGAGCAGGTCAAGTCCGTTCAGGAGTACGCAGCTCGAACAAAGCTGTCGCCAAAGAACGTGGGTCAGGTAACGCAGAAGCTGGAAGACATGCTGGGTTTGCAGAATGTTATCGTACAGGGAGTTCCCGAAGATTCTCGCGTGGCCAGCGTGATTGTCGAAGCCGACTATCAGATGAAGCTGATTGGCATTGGCGAACGCGAAGGCGCGAAGGGCATGAAAAGCTACTTTGATTTGCTCTCCCGTACCGAGCGTCGAGGAGCGTCAATGGACGCTCTGCGTTGGTGGATGACGGTTGGATACGATTCAATCCAGGTTTCTCCCGATCGTCAGGCCTTTGAGTTCTCTGGGCGAGAAGTTCAGTGTCAGTCTGAAAATCAACTGGTGAACGTCGACGGGACTAGACAATCCACGGGCAAAGCCGATGGCGCCAACACTCAGTTCGCCCAGTTATTTACCGAACATTTGCCGGAATTGGCTGGCCAGGATGTTGTCTTTGCTGACCTGCAGAACGTGTTTGATCTCAGTTTGGCCACGGCCATGATTCACACGATGGGTCTGAATCGTCAGATTGGATGGCATCCGGAAGTGCTGACTGCGGATGGAAGTTATGTGCCTGCAACCGTGGAAGTTCCCGACGAATTGATGACTGCGGCGACCAGCCGGGTTTATCGAGGTGGCGAAATTGTGGTTCAGGTGGCAGGCGGAGTTCGTGGCGATTTCCGCAGTATCGTCACTAATTCAGAGAAATTCAGAGTGTCTGCAGAGGTTGCTGAAGCCGCTGTAGACGCCAGTCCTGTGGGGCAAAGCGGTCGCTGGTGGTGGGACGCGGCTGCTCGTTAAGCGGCACCGAGCAACCACCGTTGCTTAGCCCATCTTGCTTTTCCTGAATGTGGACACAAAGAGCGAAGGCCCGAATAGCCTTCGCTCTTTTCGTTTTCACCCCTTACCAGTCAGCTGGACTGCACGACCGTGGACGTCGGTCTTTTCCCAGATGGTAAAGCCGCTATTATTCGCCCAGATTGAGCCGGTTGCTCCCTGAATCCAGCATTCGCTGGTAGGCGGCCGTCTTGAAGGATCGATATTCCCGGCCTCCGGGCGAACTTCGGAAAAGAACCATGGCCCGCCTTACTCAGGCCGATCTTGTCGCATTAAATCGTGCATTTGATGACCGCACACCTCAGGAATTGCTGCTCTGGGCGCAGGAGATCTTCGGAGATCGCGTGGCCGCCATGTCGTCCATGCAGGAATCCGGAAACGTCATCTGCCATATGCTTTATTCGATCCCCGTGAAGCTTCCGGTCGTTTTTGTGGATACAGGAGTGCTGTTCCAGGAAACTCTGGATACCCGGGATCAGCTGATGAGGCATTACGGGTTGTCGATTCACACGCTGACTCCTGCCATGACCATGGTGGAACAGACGGAAAAATACGGCATTCTGTATTTGACGGCGGATGGCCAAAAGCAGTGCTGCGAAATGCGAAAGTCTGAGCCGTTAGACGCTGTCAAAGGCCAGTATGACGCGTTGATCGGAAGTTTGCGGCGAGCAGACGGTGGTCGGCGAGGTATCTGCCCAATTTTGGCCATCGATACGCGTCTGAACTGTCTTCGCATCAATCCACTCGCGAACTTTACAGACGAGCAACTGGAAGCCTATATCCGCGAAAACAGTGTGATTCTGAACCCCTTGCATAAGCAGGGCTATTCAACGATTGGCTGTAATCGCTGCACAACTCCTGTGGTGCCTGGCGAGCCCAAACGAGCCGGCCGCTGGCGGCATCTTGGGCCCTGGAGCGTCTACTGTGGTATTAATCCCACAGACCTTGATCCGGAGCGGTCGCCGGCCGCGGATTTCCCCCAGGATCTGGTCGACAGAATCCTCTGCCGCGAAACAGATTTCATGATCTGACGCGTTCCCGCAGGCCACTTTGCGCCGCGATGACGTGGACTGTCAGGCCAGAGGGGGATGTGAATCCAATGCTTTGCCCGGTCCCATCGCAAGGAATCAGGGCACTCTCGTACCCCGCGCGCTCAGATCTCCGTACGCCAACGCCGTTGCGCTTTGAGTCAATGGCGTGGACTTAAGGATTCTTCCGTGAGCGGTCAGGTGGCTAGTGGAGTGTCTCTCAAATCCCTTCGTTTAACCCGTGGCCGACAGGCCAGGTTTTTTGCTCTTGGCCTGTCGGCCACGGGTTAAACAAGACAAAACACTCTACTCTATTAAGCTCCCATCTGAGTGAGACACTACGCTAGAGAGGAATCATCAGCACGGCTGCCGGAAGCTCAGTACCTGCCCATTTTTCGCGCAGGTTGTAATGGCGAGATGTTGAATGACGACGTCTGGGGGATTTGTGTCAACACCACGTTTGGGAGCGATGGTGGGGTCTGTGAACATTGAATGAGTTTTCTGTGATTCATTGATTGCATGCTTGCAACGGGTTGCGAGTCTACACCATGATCGCAATCTCTGCTTAAGGGAACAAAGTCTGCAAGTTTTCTGTTCATCGCCGTTTGCCGCTCCATGGCAAACGAGAGACCTTAACCGGTTTGGCAGGGAATTTGCGGAGGCAGTAGACCTCAGCAGTTCGTCTCACGTTGGGAATCCCTACCGAGACGGCTGATGCGGGTATAGAAACTCCGCGGTGAATGAGAGCTTTGGCTGTCTACTCAATGATTGACGCGACCTGAATGAACTTCCCCTTGCTCACCATTATCACTTCCGTTATCGCTGCGGTGGTGATCTCACCGTTAATGGCAATTGTCGCGCGCCGGATAGGCCTGGTCGACAGGCCTGACGGTCATCGAAAGTTGCATTCAAAGGCAGTCCCGCTCACGGGTGGTCCGACAGTTCTGCTGTCGATCGTCATTGCCGTGCTGGCCACAAGTGTTGCCTATCCTGACTTGCTCAAATCAAACGAAGGCGACGTTCGCTTTTTGATGTCGCTGGCATGCGCTTCACTGCTGATAGTCTTCGTTGGCCTGCTCGACGATCGCTTCGGTTTACGTGGCCGCCAGAAGCTTGCCGGCCAGTTTCTTGCGGCCGTGGTGATGGTTCCGTCGGGGATTATGATTCAGCGTATCGAGATCCTGGGGTATCCGCTGGAATTCGGTGATGTGGCTCCCTTCGTGACGGTCTTCTGGATTCTGGGGGCGATCAACGCACTGAACTTGATTGACGGAGTGGATGGTCTCGCCAGTACCACGGGAATCATTCTCAGTCTCTCCGTTGCGGCTGTGACTTTTATCCTCGGTGGTCGACCTGATGGTCTGCTGATTTCTCTTGCACTTGCGGGAGCACTAAGCGGTTTTCTGGTCTACAACCTGCCCCCCGCCCGAATGTTTCTGGGCGACTCGGGAAGCATGTTGATCGGGCTGGTTCTTGGGTGTGTTGCTTTGAAGTGTTCGCTGAAGCAGTACGCGGCTGTTGCTTTGATTATGCCGACGGCTATCTGGGCGATCCCAATTTTTGATGTCGCGATGGCCATCGTCCGGCGTCGACTGACCGGGCGAAGTATATATACAACGGACCGCGGTCATCTCCATCATTGCCTTGTTCGTCAAGGTCATACCGGCGTTCGACTGCTGGTTGTGGTTGGCTCACTCTGCAGTCTCACTGGCATTGGAGCGATTGCGGGTGCGGCGCTGGGTAGCGACCTGATTGCCATCATCGGGGTTCTGACAGCCCTCTCTCTGCTGGTTGTTACTCGCTCTTTTGGGCATGCGGAACTCAATCTGCTGACCAATCGCCTGCGTCGTTTTGCCAGTTCGCTTGTGCGGAAGACAGCGGACCCGAGTCCTGTTCTGCATGATGAACAAGTCCGTCTGCACGGCCAGCACACCTGGGAGCACCTGTGGCAAACCTTGACGGAATTTGCCGAAAAGCATGGGCTGGACGGCGTCGACCTGATGATCAACATGCCCAGTATGGGCGAAGAATATCACGGGACTTGGCGATCACGTTCCCGGGGAGAACTGCACGATGTCTGGCGTTCAGACATTCCGCTCATTGTCAATGGCATTCGAGCGGGTCACGTGCGTCTGGCAGCGGCAGCGCCTGAAGGTGCTGTGGTGGAGTGGGTGAATGAGCTGATGATCGGACTGCGTCCGTTTGAAGGGCAATTGCGAGATATCGTCACTCACCTTATCAGTCGACGATTGCCGACGGCGGTGACTATGCACGATGTTGCCGTTGCTGCGAGCCGAACATCGATGATTGAAAATGCACTGAATTGACTCGGCCCCAGAGGTCTCGTGGTGTCACGGTTTTCGTTTCTTCAGATGGCCACGTTGAAGAAACGCTATCACTCCGGAACCGCCTGTCGGTAGAGAGTTCCTGACGAATGCCGGCAGACACACACGAAACGGAAACAAGTGCGGCGAATCGAATCGGGGAAGGTCTTCGCATCCTGGGTTTGGCCATCACGACGCTTGCGGTTGCCGTGGTTCCATGGTTTCTTGGAGGTGCCATTCCTCAGGCGGACCTGGTTCTGCAGGCAGGGGCAGTTATCGCAGGGGCGTGCACTTTGGCAGGAATGTTGCTCTGCGGAGATTGGGGCAGGCGACTTCCATTGACCTGTCTTCCGCTGCTGGGAATGGCACTGATTGGCGTAATTCAGCTCGTGCCCATCTGCACCCCACCGGTTCTTCAGATGGAGCACGCCGTTCAATTTGAGCTTGTCGATCAGTTGCCAGCCACGTTGGATCCCGCGATCGCGTTCACGCGTTCGCCTCGCAGTGTGATGCCAGCGGAAACGCGACAGTGGGTGAGTCGGATGATGTCACTCGTTCTTGTGACGCTGGTGGTGTTTGAAGCAGCACGCAGCCGGACTCACTTGTTGCTTGTTGCAGCCACGCTCGTATTCAGCGGCTGCGCCATGTCTGTGTTCGCCATCCCGCAACAGCTCAGCGGCGGGGCCGTCGTGATCGGGAATGACTGGAAAATCAGTGAAACAACGCCTTTCGGTTGTTTCGTGAATCCCAATAATGCCGCCGGTTGGCTGATCTCGTGCCTGGCAGCTGCTTTGTTCCTGATGGGTGTGCTTTTCCAGAGCAGGCATCCGGCAGAGGCTCGGACCTCACGGCTCCGCGCTTCGAGTACCGAGAGATTTCGGGAGGCATGGATGACCTTTGTCGGACGCATCGCGGACCTCACGCCCATGCAGATTCTGGCGATCAGTGCCGTCATTTTGCTGATGGCCGCGATCGCTGTCACGTTGTCGCGAGCCGGCGTCAGTGCCGCAGTACTTGGACTGATAGCATTCCTGGTCAGTCGCTCGTTCAGTGGGCGATTACTGGCAGCCACATGTAGTGTGTTGGTGCTTGTGGCGGTGAGTTGTTCGCTCTTGGTGCTGATGGAGCTTGATACGATCGTCCTTTCGGAACTGCAAACGCTGAAGGATCCGGTTTCGGAATCCACCGGCCGTCTGTTGCACTGGTCCGATTCGTTACAGAGTGGTTTTGATTTTCCATTTCTCGGTTCCGGTCTTGGTGCGTATCGTTTTGCGACCCTGCCGTATCAGCGGCATTACACCGGGAAATGGTTCCAGAGAGCTGACAATCAGTACGTGGAATTATTTGTGGAGTCCGGCCTGGCCGGCGTTGTTTGCATGCTGGCGTTTGTCGTACTGGCGCTGGTTTTTGCTCGTCGCGCGACGACCCTGAAAACAGTCCGACAGAACAGGAAGACTGATCTGGCGGATCGCCTCGGCAGTTCCGTGGTCTTTCTGGGAGCTGCCTTGGCCGGGGCCGCTTTTTTTGACTACGGAATATCGTTGCCGTCCGTCGCAGGAGTTGTTGTCGTTCTTGTCGTGCTCCTGGAAAAGTACTCGCTGGCGTCTGGAAGCGGCGTTGAAAAGGGATCAACCTCGGAAGAATGGTACCTCAAGCTGCCTGGTCTGCTTGTTGTCGGAATCTGGCTGTCACTCGTAATTTCCACGGCGGCACTGATCCCGAATACCACTGCAGCTGCTCGCGTTTTTGAAGCCATCGTGCCGGCCGAGCGTTTGCTGAATCGTCCGGATTTGGCGGTTTTGATGGATTCCGGCGATGCCATGCTGAAGCAGTTAAGCATCGCACTGGAGCGTTGTCCCGATGATCTTCAGGGACACCGCACCCGGGTGTTGTTTTTGGAACTGTTGTTCCAGCGTGAGTTGACCACCGGACTGCTGAAGGAAAAAGGGCTCACGGTCGCGCAGGCAGAAAATGTATTTCGAGAACTGACACCCGTTCGGTTAGCTGACCGAATTCTGGATGAAAAGGCATCGGACACTATGAAGCTGGCCGTGCGCAGCGAAGTGGAATCGGCACTTCAAAAGTATCCGTGGCACACGGAATCGCGGCGGCTGATGGAGCAGTCGTCGTGTGTCCTCACGATTGGTCTTCCTTTGGCTGCCAATGAATTTTTGATGGACAAGTATTCTGAATCGCACGGCACAATGAACTACGTGAGGTTCTCGGAGCCGCATGGAGCCCCGGCATTGTTTGCCTTGGGATCATTTATGCTTCAGGTGGGAAGAACGGAAGATTGCCGGTCCTGCTGGGCTCAGTCCCTCGCGGCATCGGACGTGTTCTATCCGCAAATTATGAGGCGGCTGACGACGTCGCTCGGAGCGGACGTAGCGCTCGACTGGTTTATGCCTTCCACCTACGAGGCCTGTGTGAAATGTGCAGTGGAATTAAATGGCGTGCCGGCGATTCAGCAGCCTCTGTTTGCAAAGGCTTCACAAATTTGGAAAAGCGATCGTCCGCGTGCTACAGACCAGATCGTGATCGCTCGCGTTCAGCATTTGGAGGCCACGGGGGCTGCTGAAGAGGCGCTCCAGTATCTTGACGGGTGTTTGTTCGAACATCCTCGGAACGTGCCACTTAGAAAGAACCGGGCGAAAGTCCTGGAACGGTCGGGTCGCAATGGTGAAGCGTATGACGAATGGCTTCGGGTGCAGAGCTTTGATTCGTCAGACAAAGAGATAGACGGTTCACTTGAGAGGCTGATCAAATTGCCCCCGACAACGTACAAGTAGCTGGCGAGTCTCTGTGGCGTCAAAAGAGCCTGCAACTTCATGCTGACACGCCAGTTTTGAAGTTGCGCTGTTCAAGACTGCCGAGGAGCAGCGGTCCAAAAACACAAGGGATTATCATAACCCGACGCGTCAGCGACGGATTTTCGGCAACATGGGGTGTAGTCGCGGATCGTTGTTAAAGTAGGTCCTTTCTGCCGGAAAGGACTTTCGCCGCAGGCGAACCCCGTGCGACGTGCCAATGAGACGGCAGGCCGATACTGGCGGTTCACATGCACAGAGGTCGCGGCAAGCCGCGAAGTCCTGCCCGGCAGGCAGGACCTACCGAAATCCGTGACTACACCCGCAACACTTGTAAAACGCGACAGCTCAATCCCTCACTTACGTTTCGGGTTGTGATGGCCGCAAATGCGCAACTTCGAAACGTGCCAGCAGGATGTCTCTCACCGTTCTTGAATGATTCAACGCCCGGTTTTGTGAAGTTTAACCCGGAGCCGACAGGCCAAGAGCAGAGAGAGCCACGATTGAAAATGCATACACATTCAGCGTCCACCCCCAGGATTGACTTTTTGTCCCTGGATGGCGATTTCCCGGGCATAGGGTGAATGTTGATTTTGTGCATCCGAGTTCTCCATTTCTCCCAGGCTTTCCGGATGGCAGTGGATGTGCTGAGAGTTTCTGAATTAACGGGTCTGTTGTGGATAATGGGGTCAATTCGTCTCACAATGGGAAAGTCGACGCAAGTTTCGACTGATACAGGAGCGTCCGTTCAAAAGCGGCTCGAATTCAGGAGTTCTCTCGTGCCAAGTATGCCCTACGAAAATCAGCTTGTTCATCCTCAGAATAACGAAGATCAGGCTGGAGGTCTGGACATCGTCGGTTTTCTGAAACGCCGAAAATCGTTCGTGATTGTGCTGGGGCTTCTGGGTGTGGGCGTTGGTTACATGATGTTTCAGCGTCAGGTGCCGGCGTATCGCTCCAGTTCCTGGGTGCAGGTGATTCACCGCAACTCAGATCCTCGCGTGAAGTCGTTGCTGGCAGAGAAGGACCTTACGGATTCGGACTATGTGAT
>QWOO01000218.1 GCA_003669615.1 Planctomycetota bacterium | reverse complement strand
CGCCCGGAGTTCGCGAGCATGCTGTGATACTGTTGCACCGTCGAGCGTTGTTGCTATCGGCCGAACAGATTAAAAGATTTCCCGCGGATCACTGGATGACTGCGCAACTGATTCGACTGACGGGCGACGATGCTGCTCGCGTTCGCCTTCAAGTCGCGTTGACGCTGGGACTGTTCGACACGGCGGAAGTCCGCGACTCGCTGGCCGCTCTGGCAAGACGAGATGCGGCGGATGCGTGGATCGTGAATGCCGTGCTGAGTTCTTCCGCAGAACTCGCGCCACGGCTGTTTGTTGAAATGCTCGCAGAGCCGTCGCTTCTGGCGGAAGCAAAAAATCTGCCTCTGTTGCGTCAGTTGGCGACGGTCACTGGCGTGCGAAACAAGACAGAAGAACTAACAGCCGCAGGTGCACGCTTTGCATCGCTGCCGGAAGATGTTCGGAGCAGCGGTGTGGTCGATGAGCTGTTACTTTCGCTGGATGAAGGACTGCGCCGCGCGGGGACTCGTCTGACTGACGTTTGGCAGGACACGGCTGGCCAAATAATTCTAACGGAGCAAATTCAGGCGGCGCTGGTTGTGGCACGCGACACGACCCAGAGTATCGACGATCGGCTGCGGGCTGTGCGACTGATCGGCTGTGGAGAACTGGCAATCGCGAGGGAACCGTTGTCTTCGTTGTTGACGACGCAGGAACCGCCCGAGATGCAGACGTTGGCCATTCGAACGCTGGCCGGTTTTCAGGACGAGGAAACTGCTGGCGAACTGCTGACGATCTTTCCCGCATCGACACCTGCTGTGCAGTACGAAATCATTGAAGCGATCGCCAATCATCCCCAACGGATCCCGGCCTTATTTGAAGCGATCGCAAGCGGCAATGTCTCGGCTGCACAAATCACACCGATTCGCAGAACGTTGCTGTTGAACCATGCAGACGAAAAGCTGCGGAAGAGAGCTCAGCAGTTGCTGGCGGCCGATCGTGAAACGCCACGACGTCAGGTGATTGAACAGTATCAGCCGGCTACGACGCTCGCGGGAGAAACGTTGCGAGGGCGAGCCATTTTCGTCCGGGAATGTGCGGCCTGTCACCGGATCGGGGACGCAGGAGTGGAAGTTGGCCCAAGCCTGATTACGGTGAAACATCGAACCGCCTCTGAGCTTCTGACACAGATTCTGGATCCCAATCGCGAGGTCGGTCCGAACTATATGCAGTTCGCCGTTGCATTGAACAATGGGCAGGTTCTGGCCGGAATGATTGCGGAAGAATCGCCTTCAAGTCTTACGCTCAAGCAAGCGGAGAACCGGCAGGAAGTAATCCTGCGAGAGAACGTTGCTGAGATTAAGGCGACCGGTGTGAGTCTGATGCCTGAAGGTCTTGAGAAAAAAGTGACTCCCGCCGAGATGGCCGATCTTCTTGCCTTCCTGCGTGGCGATTAACGCGAGTCGTCTTTCGCTCCGAAGCGGTGAGCTTATCATAGTCGCCTTTCGCTCCGCGAAAGAAGCGAACATGCACGCTGCTTTTGCGGAGAGCGTGTGAACCTGTTGCCCAGCACTCGTCCAATCACGAAAAGAGTTTCCATACAAGCTCGAAGCGCCAGTTTTGAAGTTGCGAGTTTGCGGTTTCGGCAGCGAGTGGGCTTCTGGTGCTTCGTGGCCCATTCGCTGGCGATTCGAGCTTGTACGAACTCACGGCCTTATCAAAAGGCGACCTTAAAAAGCCACGCGGTACTTAGTGAATCGGGCCACGGCTGAGCCAGCGGAAATCGATCGGCCCGATGGAGAACGGCTGATCGTGGCCGGGAAAGATTTTCAGCAGGTTGAACGGTCGACCGTTGATCCGAGTCTCATCGTTGTCCGCCAGGTCTTCCAGAATCCACTGATGAAACTGATCGCGATAAATTCGTACCTGGCAGGCAGCGATCTTCGTATCGAGTCCACTGGCTTCAAGATCGAGATACGGATGCTCGTCCGATGAACCGCCGCACCCCAGAATCATTCCCTTCTGATCAATGCGGATCGTTTTTGTCGAACTGTCAGCAGCGAGCAACGGGACATCGCTCAGGATCTGCAGATGCACGTAATCGGGAAGTTCCACAGGACGGCGAGACAGCGTGTCGCAGTTCGGGTCGCAGTCGAATCGGCCGAGGTACGAAAGTTTCTGGTTGATGCCGGAAATGGATCGAGGCTCGCTGATGATTTTTCCGAAGGCCAGCAGCACCGTGTTGGGGCTTTCCATTTGGGAGCGATCCAGTGCAGCGTTTGCGGCCATCGCCCACGATTTTCCAAACGGCAGACGTTCGCACACGGTGACAAAATCGCCGGGCATCGACAGAAATGATCCAGACACGAAATCGTGATCACAGAACTGTTGGCCCTGATCAGCCGCGAAGCACGACACAGGGGTCTCTGGATTTTCGTCGTCGTAGTTTTCGTGAAGGTATTCTTGAAGAGACTGTTCCGATCTGGAGAATCCAACCCAGATGTCGACATTTTCAAATTCCGCAGCCACAAAACGGCTCCCTCAGATTTGCCGAAAAAACGTTCACATCGCCGCACTGCATGAGTCGCCGAAACGCACGATCAGGAAGGAACGGCCGTCGGCAGATCCAAAAATGCTGAAAAAAACGTCGGCCGTGCGGCAGGTTGAGCAGCGAAAGTCACACGAACGAAGACAATCGCAATGCAGCCTTGACCGACCGCTCTACAATGAGAAGATGGTAGACGTTTTGGATGCCGTGCAACGGTCATTTTTTAGTGAGATGATTTTTAATGTCCAGTTCGATAACAGTTCAGGAATTCGCTCCGCTCAGTCGCCAGGGCGGATTTGACCTGATCGACGTTCGCTCGTTAATGGAATTTTATGAGATCCATGCGGTCGGCGCTCTTTGTGCGCCACTGGATACACTGAACCCCAAAGCCATTATGGAATCACGGGGGGCCAAAGCGAGCGACCCACTTTACATTATCTGCCGAACGGGTGGCCGATCGAGTCAGGCGTGCCAGTTGTTTGAGAAAGCTGGCTACAGCAATGTTGTGAACGTTGAAGGGGGAACTCTGGCATGGGAAAAATCCGGACTGCCGGTCAATCGCGGGCAAAAGAAAATGATATCCCTCGAGCGTCAGGTGCGCATCTGCGCGGGGCTTCTCACTCTCACCGGTTCGTTGTTGGCTCTGGTTAACATCTGGTTTATGGTCATCCCCGCATTTATTGGCGCGGGCCTGACGTTTGCGGGTCTGAGCAATACCTGCGGCATGGGAATGTTGCTGACGAAAGCTCCGTGGAACAAAGGACTGAACAACTGCGGGACCGGCGGCGGATGCTGTTCGCAGGGGTCGTGCTGAGTCGCATACTGATTCATAAAGGGGCGTTGGAGTGATCAATTTTCCGGCAATCGAACTGCTCGAAGCGCAGCATGCTTTTCCGTGTCATTACACGTTTAAAGTCATTGGATATGCGGATGGAAACTTCACAGCACGAGTCGTATCGTGTGTGAGAGAGGAGTTGCAGATGTCGATGGATCCGCCGTTCTCCTTACGCAACTCAGAACACGGTCGACATGTGGCCGTCACGATTGAGCCAATGTGTGAATCGTCGCAACAGGTGCTGGCGATTTACGGCCGACTTTCCGGTCTTGATGGACTGGTGATGCTGCTGTAAGCCATCCCGGACAGCCAACCACAGAATCGGAAGCTGTTGCGGATAGAAACGTATTTAAATATCTCGTTCCATTGAGTTCATTCTTCCACGCAGGTTCAGAGACATGGCAGGATCACTTCAAGGCAGCTTTTTGATTGCTGCCAATCATCTGCGAGACCCCAACTTCTATCGAAGCGTCGTAATGATGTTGGAGCATAATGATCAGGGCGCGATGGGACTTGTGATCAATCGGCCGTCAGCGATGACGATTGGTAAAGCCCTTTCCCAGCAGGGACAAACTTCAGTCAATCAGGATCCTGTTTTCGTCGGTGGACCTGTCGAGCCGACTTCGCTGTTCATTCTGCACAACTGCCTGTCTCTGGGAAAACGCGATCAGGAAGTCGCTCCTGGACTGTTTCTTGCCGGCAGTGAAAACTCGTTCGAAGAAGTGGTGCGATCAGGAAAGAGTCCGGAAGCTGGTGTGCGATTTCGACTGATCTCCGGCTATGCGGGCTGGGGCGGCGAACAGTTGGAAGGGGAATTGGAACGAGGCGACTGGTATTCCGTTCCCGCTGACGGCACATTGGTTCTGGAGGAAGACGTGTACGGACTGTGGGAAGTCTGCATGCGACGACTGCACCGCGCGAATCGGCTGCTGCCGCACAACATTCGCAATCCCGACTGGAACTGAGTTTCCGTGCCCGCGAGTGGATGCCGCGGACTAGTCCTCGTAGCGAACCGGATTCCAGTTTTTCGAAAGTCGGCAAAGTTCTTTAACGATATCCATGTTTTCACTGCAGGCCACAATCCCAGGATATCGCAGCATCCCGGCCCGTGTGTCCATCCACAAATCGCGGTAGTCAATTGGTTGTTCGTTGTGAACCCAAACGGCATCGCCACCGCGCACGCGAGCGATATGCATCGAGACGGGGAAGTCGTAGATGTTTGGCGAGTGAATCAGAGAACCCGCATATTCGCCGGTGCACATTAATGGATAAATGCTGCCCTGCATTTCGTCGGAAGTGCGTCCCTGCAGGAACTGACCGCTGACAGTCAGCCGGTCCACTTCGCGAGCTCGTTGGGTATCACGTTTCTGAAAGCCAATCAGATAGATTCCCTGCCCCAGCGGATTGCGCCGAGCTGTCAGATCGGGAAGTGAATTCAGGACTTCGCGAGCAGTTCGAGAAGGATCGTCAGGACCGCAGACGATGCGATTCGGAGTCACCTCGACCCAGGTTCCGTCAGGTCCCATCTCCGGAGCGAACACTAATGAATAGTGGGGCGTCGTTTCATCATGCAAATGGACAATGATCGAATAGCCGTTGCCTGTTTTATCGCGATACTGTTTCGTTCCATCGATCGGATCGATTGCAATTGCCAGCCGGCTGTCGGAAGAAAAGCGTGCCATGTCGCCGGTCGTTTCTTCTCCCTCAACTCTGCAGGTACGCAGGATCGGATCCGCATCCCTGAGCGCGGCAACAATAAGTTCCTGGACCGACAGATCGGCCAGAGTCAGCGCGTCTGTATTGGCATTCCCGGACGATTTGCCATCGACGGCAATATTGAACTGTCGCAACCGCCTGGCCACGGCACCGCTCCAGCGCACGATCGGCGGAAGACAGGTCTGCAGAGCTGCGATGATCTTCGGAACGTCCATGGAAAAAAACTTTCCTGATGCAAAAACTGTGAGATGGTGAGGAGCTGTGCTGTCCAAAACAGGAGCGAGACGGTCGGGCTGTTGTGGTGTGAGTGCTGTTGGCTGCGGCTGGGTGCGGCTGACGCCAGATTCGGCATCTATCTTCGCTGCCCGCCGAGAAACGCAGTGGAATCGGCCAGATGACGACGGAACTCGGACGTGCGACCCAGCAGTTCGGTAACTGTTCGGTCTTCATGCAGGACTTCCAGACACGCGCTTTCGAGAGCCGGGAACAAGCCTTCAAGAAGTCGCCTTTCCACCATCGACTGTGCCAGCAGATGAATCCGTTCGGAAAGGCCCTGACGTAGTTGCCACGTGAAGCCGAGCACCAATAGTCCCGACCACAGTACCAGGAAAATCATTGCAGGGATATAGAAGTCGACAGCCAGCAACGGCGCTGCGACATCTGCGGCCCCAACGATCGGAGCCAGGAAGGAACTCCAGAAGAAGTTATGACCGATCCGACCAATCAGAAAGACCACGTACAGCAGAAACAGGCCTTCGTAGCGATACTGGATCAGCTTCGTGCAATGTTGCTGCGCGAGCTGTTCAATGACGTCATCGATAGCGCGTCGAGCGTCCACAAGAAACTCGCCCTCCACCTCTGCGGCCCGTCGACGCAGCTGCGTCAGGTCGCGGCGATCCGTGAACTCCGGCGACTCGATTCCGGCGGAATGCACATAGCCGGAAACGATCATTCGAGATTCCTGAAGCTGTTGATCTGTGATTCCGAATGAGGCTAATCGGTCCAATGAAGAATCTGCAACTGACTCCTCAACCTGAGATTTCACCCAGCGAGCGCCCTGCATCGCGCCAATCAGCGCCATTTGCGCTGACGAACGGGCACGAAAGAAACTGAACGAGGCGATGAAAGCGCCGAGACCATTATAGAATCGCAACACGGAGCTGAACGGACTGAACCCCCAGATATCCGTGACCGCACTTAACAAACGCCGCTCCCACAGATTTCGATTCAGCAGCAATTCATCGCGCAACTGCATCGTCAGCGAATCACGCAATTTCGTTCGCTGCTGGTCGAGCACTTCCTGCAGACGCCGGACTTCCGGAAGCCCCTTTTCATAGTCAGCGCGACAAATCGTGAACGCTTCTTCCAGCAGATCAATCAGATTGGCCCGTCGAATAGCGACTCGTCGAGACGCGCCCAGCTGATTGGTCAGAAGTTCGACGAGCCGATGAAAATCGCCCGATGGACGCTGCCCCTGAAACGCACGTCGTGAATCCACGAAGAACATGTCAGGCACTTGATAGGCCGGCGAAAGACTGCGCTTCCAGTCATCGCGAATATCGGAATCCTGATCAGCGTGAGTCTGTACGAAAACCAGACGACAACCGGCCGCCGCGTCGGCAAGTTCCTCAGATATTCGTGCACTGCGATATTTCTGTTGAGTCGAAACATACAGCAGAACATCGCAATGAGGCAGGATAGAACGCAGGCGAGCCAGATTTGAGCCGCTGTCAGCTCCTTCACTTGTATCCGGGTCGGGGCAATCAATCAAAATCAGATCACGCAGCACCGGTGAGTCGATCTTTTTCACCTGAAACTGACTCAGGTCGAACCCCAGTGCGCTTGTTTCAAAATCGGAATGAACCAGCAGGACGGGCATGGTTGTAGTCGGGCGCTGCCGACCCGACTGCGAAACTTCCTGCCCGACCAGTGCATTCACCAGCGTACTTTTTCCGGTACCCGTACCGCCGAAGGTTGCCACCACCAGCGGTGATTCGAGACGAATTCGCAGCGAATGGACACGCTCCACAATTCTCGCAACAACCGATCTCGCTTTGTTCGCAGGCTCCCATGAAGAATCCTGTTCGAGCCACTTTCGAATTCGCAGCACAAGATCATCGATCTCGGCCAGAATTGTCAGGTGTTCCAGTTCTGAAGTGACTGACATGAAATGTTCCAGACCATAACAATGCTGAACAAAATGGATTTCAGAAGATCTCATCGCGAGATCGTTCCGAACACATTGAGGGGATCAGATACTGCAACGCCGCGTCGATTGTTTGTCCCGTTGTTTAGGCGTTGTAAGCGGAAGTTAGCCCGATGCCTTCCAGTTCCGCGACACATTTCTGAACTTCCAGGAACGCCGCGCTATTCGACAGAGTGGCGGCCGATCGAAGTTCCGCAGGCAGGTCTCGCAGCAGTTCGTTGTGAATCAATGATGTCAGCCAACTTGCACGGCGTTGAGTGAACGAGGCCTGCAGTGAATGGAACCATGCCTGCAACATGCCGACCCCTGAGCCAGCCGCTGACGACACGGCTGCTTCGCCGGCAATCGCTGCGGTCGCTCCTCCGGCAACGTCGGCTACAACATGGATCACCGCCGAAGCGGCCGCGTGGCCAAGCATTGGCGCCACCAGTTCGCCGGCCGGACCGAATCCGATTGAGAAAAGCACGACACTGGTCATCGGGCGTACCGCGGCCGAAATATTGTTCAGCTGCCGATACATCCCGAAGAGGTCCGGCTTCGATTTTTCGAATTTCAGCATCTGTTCATCCACCAGTTGCCGCAACTCGTCATCGAAGTTTACGGCCTCATGTTTCTGCTTCAGAAGGTTCAGCAAGTCCGCCCGAGCTTCTCCCTTCAGAACGGCCGCGATACGAGTTCGGATGATTTCATTTCCGGATTCGGACATCCATTGCAGTTTGTCGAACAGCTCTTCCACTACCATCAGGATGGCAGCCCACTCACGAACTCGATACTCGTGCATTGTCGGAATAGCATCTCCCTGCAAAGCGCGACGAGCGGCGCGGAAGGGCCAGAGAATTCCATTACCCACGACGGTGTAAGTAGAATTGATACGGCGAGCCCAGCCCTCCTGACGAGCCTTCCACCATTCGCGAATCTCGGCTACCAGTGCGGCGTTGGCAGGAGCCGGCCAGTTACGGACCTGTACGACACTGTCCATCGACAGTCGATTGGCGGTTTTGGCCAGATCATCGCTCGACACTCGCAATTCCCTGAGGTATCCGGGAATACCGCGTTGCGGATGAATGAGTTCTCGCAGAGAGCCGGAAAGGGTTCGCATGCGAATCTCGCGAAACTTCAGATTCGCCAGGTCAGCACTCAGGTTCCGAGGTGTGTTGTTGACGGCCGGAGAAACAGTGGGGAGGTCTGTGGGTGAACCCGCGAAGCGATCCGGAATTGGGCGTTCATAGAATGGCAGACGCAGTTCTTCCGCCGCACGACGATCGGCAGGAGCAAGATACACGGCGTCCGGATGAATGTGCGTTTCGCGGCAGAAGGTATCCAGCCAGATGGGCCAGTACGGTTCGTCTTCGGGCAGCAGGCACTGATTGAAAACCACAAGCACCGCTTTATCTTCATCGCCGGCTTTACGAAAAAATTCTTT
>QWOO01000043.1 GCA_003669615.1 Planctomycetota bacterium | reverse complement strand
TGCTGGAAACAATTTCTGCGACAGCAAATCCGTCCATATCAGGCATATGCACATCAAGCAGCACGAGGCTGATCGGATTGCCCGCCTGGTGAGCGGTCTCGATGGCTTCACGAACGTGTCGACCATGGTCCACAGAAACGACTTCCATTCTCCAGGCAGAAAGAACCTCTTCCATAATCAGTCGATTCGTCGGATTGTCGTCCACAACCAGAACATGCTGCCGGGGAATCGACCCTGGCATCGATTCGACAGGCTCCGCCTGACCTGCCACGGACACTTCGCACGGAATACGGAACGAGAAAGTGCTGCCCTGACCGAAGGTACTTTCCAGCTCGATCTCACCGCCCATCAGGTTAACCAGCCTCGTGCAGATCGCGAGCCCCAGGCCAGTGCCGCCATAGTGTCGCGTCGTGCTGCCGTCCGCTTGCACAAACGCTTCAAAAACAGACCGCTGACGATCTTCCGAAATCCCAATGCCGGTATCACGAACAGAGAAAACAAGATCTCTGCGACCTGAAGGAGAAATGCAGTCGGCAACCGTAACGGCCACCTCTCCACGGTGAGTAAACTTAACAGCGTTACCCACCAGATTCACCAGAATCTGGCGGATACGGCCCGCATCGCCAAGCACAGTGCGTGGAACAGAAGGCAGAATGCGGCAAGTGAGCTCCAGCCCTCGTTCTTCAGCTCGAAATCCGAGCAGCTTCATGGCATTACCGACGACTTCACGCAGCTCAAATTCTGACTTGTCGATGTGCAGCATGTTGGCCTCGATCTTCGAAAAATCGAGGATGTCATTCAGCACCGTCATGAGTGCTTCGCCGGACGAAACAACCAGCTCCAGACTGCGCCGCTGCTCGACAGAAATCTGCGACTGCAACATCAGCTCGGTGAGTCCAAGAATTCCATTCATCGGCGTTCGAATTTCATGACTCATGTTCGCCAGAAATTCGCTCTTCGCGCGACTGGCCTGTTCAGCCGCATCACGGGCGTGGACAAGCTCATGATTCAGTGTCTTCAGAGACTCCGTCTGCCGTTCCAGTTCCTGACGAAGCGATTCTTTTTGTCGCAACTCACCCTGCATCACTCCCACAGCCCCACTGCTGCCCATCACTGTCAGAATCAGGGCTGTTGCGAATCCAAGGATCGAAGCACGGGCCCAGAGTATCGACGAAACCCACTCGTCTGCAGAAAAATCCACGCCGATGATCGCTTCGACTTTTCCCTGATTGTCGAGGATCGGCGCATAGGAGCTTACCCACAGCCCCCAGCGATCGGCATACGGAATATCATCAAAGTACGTCTGAAACGAATCGCCCTGAAAGGCCTCAAGCATGACAGGAGAAACGTCAGCGTAGCGTTCTCCTATCGCTGTGCGTTCTTCACGAGCTGAATCAATCTTCCCGTTCCTGTCGTAGTCTGTTTCTGAATCGACGATGATCCGGACTGAACCATCAGAATTCATGCGCATCGTGTAAATGTCACCCACGGTGGGACTCAGCCACAACCACTTCAACTGCTTCCTGATCAGAAATAGATAGGCCTCGTCCTGAGAAGATTCGGATGAACCGACTGTTTCGTGTCCATGCTCACGCATTTCATCGGCATACATGGTGGCGAAACCATCAATGGAGTGACGCAGCTGCGTCCGCTCAGTTTCGCCGCGTCCAACTGCCAGATAAATGCTGACCAGAATCAGAATGGCGGCCGAGCTCCGCAGTCCCCCGCGCTGCCGTTCATCGAAAGAACGACTGAAGCAAAATCGATCCGCAATCAACACTGCAGCAAACGTCAAAACCCCAAACGAGATGACATCCAGATGCCATTGCAAAATGAGGTTCAACATATGGAAAGCTATCATGAGGAAGCGAATGGGAATTGCCGGCGCGCAGCAAGAGCGGTCTGCGGTGACTCAGGCTAAGTGTGGTTCGCTCCTGACGACTGGGGCCATTTTCCTCGCTGTAGATGCCGTCAAATTTTGAGTGCATTCATTGTTGTAACATCTGCGATGGTCACTCCGATCGGCCCGAAAAAGCCAATCATTTCGATTGAACGGAAGTAACCGGATCACATTGGCCCCCTGTTTCACATTGCCAGTCGTTGCCTCATCCTGACGGCTTGTCTGTGCGTTCACCTTAACGTCTTATGAACCCACTGCATCTGTAAGGGATTGCCTAAAAAACACAATCGAACCCGCGCACGTTCATTGTTCGCGACCTACGTTTTCCAAAAGCCATGTGCGTTCCTGCAGCGCGCAAGCTGAATCAGCAACTCTCGGCGTGCACCGTTTGTGCACCATATGAGCAGGAAACAGACGTGATCCAATCTACCCCACAACATGCCGACACATTTCCGCACCCCGCTGATCAATCGGGTCTGAAGTCGACCGCCGACAGTCGACCGGTTGTTCTGGTTGTGGATGACGAGCGAGTGAATCGAGAGATTCTTTCCCGCATGCTCGTGCGACACGGCTACGATGTGTTGACCGCGGACAGTGGTGAGGCGGCTCTGGAACGCCTCGACGAACAACTGCCCGATCTTGTCCTTCTTGACGTGATCATGACGGGCCTCGACGGCTTTGACGTACTCCGCGTCATTCGCGACCGTCATCGCGATACCGAACTGCCCGTCATTATGGTGACCGCAGAATCAGAGCGTGAGAATGTCGTTCGAGCCTTTCAGGAAGGCGCCAATGACTATTTGACCAAACCTCTTGATCCTCAGATCACACTGGCTCGCGTTTCTCTTCAGCTTCGACTGGCGCGAGCGCAGGCAGAACTGGAACGAAGTCGGGAACGGTACACGCTCGCCGCCCAGGGCTCTCGAATCGGCTTGTGGGACTGGGATGTCGCGCGACGTCAGATTTTTCTTTCCGCGCGGTGGAAGGAAATGCTGGGCTACACCGACAATGAACTGGCATCGACCGTTGATGGCTGGTTTGAACGAATTCATGTTGATGATCGAGAACAGTTCATCGAGCTTCTTAGTAGTCGAAGCTCGATGGAGCAGGGCCGCTTTGAAACCGAAATTCGCATGCGGCACCGCGACGGGACTTACCGCTGGATGCTGTGCAGCGGCGTCGTCCAGACGGATGCGACAGGGATTCCGCGACGACTTGCCGGCTCTCTTGCCGATGTGACGGAAGGCAAGGTACGGGACGTCCTGACCGGTCTTCCAAATCGACTGCTCTTCGAAGAACAACTGGGACGTGTCCTGCATCTGGACCCGGGGGCATTCGGCCACTGCGCCGTTCTGTTTCTGGATCTGGACAATTTTAAACTTGTCAACGACAGCCTTGGCCACGACGCCGGGGATCTGTTGCTGTGCAGTGTGGCCAGAAAACTGGAAAGCTGCCTGCGCACTTCAGATATTGTGGCCCGTCACAAATCGAAGTGGTCTGTGGCACGACATGGGGGCGATGAATTCACAGTCCTGCTGCACGGTTTGCAGTGCACAAGAGACGCGGAAGTCGTTGCCGATCGCATCATTTCAGCGCTTTCCGAACCCTTTGCGATAGGCACTCACGAAGTCGCGGCAGGAGCCAGTATCGGAATCGCCTTTGGTGAAACCGAAAACAAAACGGCAGCCGATGCTATTCGTGAGGCCGACACAGCAATGTACTACGCGAAGACGGGAGGGCGAGGCCGCTTCCGAATCTTTGACCCCGAGATGCAGACCGTCGCATCCGCGCGTCTGGCGCTGGAATGTGACGTTCGGTTTGCCATCAAGAACAATCAATTTTTCCTTGAGTATCAGCCAATCGTTCGCCTTTCCTCCGGTGTCATCGAAGGCTTCGAGGCATTGTGTCGATGGCGACATCCTCGAGGAGAAAGCATCGGACCGGATGTGTTTGTGCCGGTTGTGGAATCACTCGGACTCATCGGACGAATGGGACGCTCAGTTCTGGAAATGGCGTGCGTGGATGCCATTGAATGGAACAAGCCGCAGCAGCGTCATGACATCAGCGTGACAATTAACTGCTCGTCGGGAGAATTTGGCCAGCCTCATTTCAAGACCGATTTGCTGCGCACCATCGAGAAAGCTGAGATCAATCCGCGACTGCTGAAGATTGAAGTTACTGAAAGCGCTTTGATGCAGAATCCGGAATACGTCCGGTCCATCATCAGTGAACTTCGCGAGTTCGGTATTCGAATTGGCATTGATGACTTTGGAACCGGCTACTCATCCCTTGCCTATCTCCATCGCCTGCCCCTCGATCTGCTGAAAATAGACAAGTCGTTTGTCCGGAATATGCTGCAGTGCAGTGAAACAAGAGAGATCGTCAGGACAATCATCACGCTGGCCCAGAACCTGAATCTGGATATCGTCGCGGAAGGCGTGGAAACGAAAGAACAGCAACAGCTGTTGTTTGAAATGGGCTGCACGCACGCCCAGGGCTACTTGTACTCACGCTCGATCCCGGCCAGCCAAGTGGAAGATTTTCTGTGCACCTATACACCTCAGCAGCCGCCCGGTGCGCGAATTCGTCCCCATTCTGAGATTGAGGACCGACTGGAAAATGCGGCCGAGCTGCTGCGACAGTAAAGCGGCAGTGCCCTGACACGGACGCTTTTAGCCGTTGCATTACCACTGATGCACATTCAGCAGCTCACATCGCTGGCCGAGAAACGAGCATCTGGTGATTCCCGGACCGCCGCCTCAGGCCAGTGTGAGCCCCGTCTATATTGAACACCCGGAGTTGTTGGAGGTCGATGCTGGTCGCTTCTGACCTAAAGTCCCTTGTGCTGAAACGTGCCAGAGCAGGGCGTTGCTCAGTCTTCTCCAGTAAGGTTTTGGTGATTTTTGCAGCATTTCGTGGCAAAAGAACGTCGGTTCATGCCTGCATCACCGCAAAATCCGACCATTCTTTGGGTTCAGCATCCGGTTAGGACTGGGCATGCTGTAACGGCGAACCAGATAAGAAAAGTTCGGAGCAGGGACACCGTCTACTCCGAGTAGAGCCGAGGACAACGGAGCCGGACAGGTCTTACGTTCGTCCAACTTTCGTTCTTCGAGCGAAGAACCCGAACAGACCGCTTTTCCTGGATGAACGTCCCCACTAGAATCCTCAGCATGCGCTAAGCTCACGTAGTAGACTTATGTGTGGGAATTGCAAAGCTACTGACTGGCAATGCCACCTTTGCGATCGCGCGTTGAAATGTCTCACTGGATGGAAGGAACTTCGAATGCAGGTTGCAATCACCTGTCGACATGGCAGCATTCGTCCCGAACTTCGGGAACACATCACGCAAAAGGCTGAAAAGCTTGTGCGTTACCTCAATACCGTGAGTGAAATTGACGTCACGATTGAGTTCGAGGGACCACGTGTGGACGTGGAAATGCTGGTGGAAATCGAAGGTTTTCACACGATTGTAGCTCAAGTGGAAGGCGAAGACGCCGGAGCGACATTCGATAAAACGATGCACAAGATGGAACATCAGATCCACAAGTACAAAGAAAAACACCGCGACCACAAGCACAAGACTTCTATTAAAGACGTCTTGCAACAGGTGGAAGAAAAGACGGATGAGGCTTCGGCCGAACCTTAAACCATCTGCCGATACTCTTGACCGTCCAGACGCATCTCGCCACGACACGCTCATCTGCGTGAACCGGAACGGTTTGATCCTCGGTCCATGACGACAAGAGATTCGCCCAAAATTTTGCGTGCCGGACATTCCGGCACTTACGAAAATAGTGCCCTTATTCCTTAAAAGCGACTCATGAGGTCGCTCGCTGTTTGCTGAGAGAATTATGATGAAATTGACTGAATTCGTGATCCGCGATGCCATTCTTCCGAACATCAAATCTTCTGCCAAAGAAGAAGTGATCCGAGAAATGGTCGCCAGCCTGAAGGCTTCTGGAGCGATCAAAGCTGCTGACGAAGAAGCCGTGGTTGCGGCAATTCTGAAACGCGAAGAACTCGGCTCAACAGGCATTGGCAATGGCGTTGCAGTGCCTCATACGAAGCATGCTTCCGTAGAAAAGTTATCAGCCACCGTTGCAATTTCACGCAACGGCGTGGACTTCGCCAGTCTTGACGGTGAAGACGTCTTTATTCTGTTCCTTCTCGTCTCCCCACCCGATCGCCCGGGCGACCACCTGCGTGGCCTTGAGAACATCTCACGCCACTTGCGCAGTCAGGACTTCTGCAACTTCCTCAAACAGTCCAGCACTACCGCGGATATTTGGGATCTGCTCGCTGAAGCAGATGATGGCGATCGAGACGCGTAACGCGATTGAACGGCAGAAAACGGGTTTGGTCAGGCGGGAAGAACCTTCCGCACTGAGCAGACCCGGAAAAGGAGCATGCGATGGAAGGCGAAGATGTCGTCCGACGACAGGTAAAAGTAACACCGGAGCATGGACTTCACCTAAGCCCCATCTCACAGCTGGTGCGTCGGGCCACGTCGTTTTCGTCTTCCATTTTCCTGTCGTTTGACGACCGCAAAGCTGATGTAAAGTCAGCATTCGACCTAATGCTGCTGGCTGCGCCTTGCGGAGCCATTCTCAGCCTTGAAGTATCCGGCGTTGATGCGACTGCTGCGGCCGACGCGATTTGCACCCTGTTTGATCAGGGGTTTATTCTTCCTGGACAGTCCTTATAGAGGAGTGTCCCTTCGCAGACTTCGCTTTTTCGGCCAGGATCCACCAGAAAGCACGTTTGCGGAGTTGCGGCCTGTGGTCGATTGTGAAGCCGGTTGTCGCCACATAGAATGCATTGGAAAGTGCACAGGCAGCAGATTGATGACTAGCGCGTCATCTGACCAGCCCGCTCTTCCGAAGATCGACTGTGTACGTTTCCGAGTGCGCAGTATTAACGGGCTGAATGACACCAGTGTCAGCCTCTGAAGTCGTCACTCTGAGCATGGTTTTTTTTGCGAGAAGAACCAACAAGCCGTAACTTTACGACATGAAGAAAGTGTCCTCTCAAGCCAATGAAGGTCTTCTCTGGAATTGCCGTATCACCTGGTGTGGTCACCGGACCTGCGATGGTGCTGGGGTCTGAGAACTTTCGCATTCCAAGAAAATTTGTCAGCCGTGACGCGGTTGAAGCTGAACTGCACCGTTTCCATGTGGCGCTCGATCTGGTGTGCAGCGACATCAAAGGCAACGAGCAGCTCGTATCATCTCAGCTGGGCGCGCAGTACGGTGCGATCTTCTCAGCGCATCTTCAGATGGCTCAGGATCCAAGATTAATTCGTGAAGTTGAATCGCTGATTCGGGATCAGTCCAGATCACCCGAGTTTGCCGTAAGCCGGGTACTGCGAAGTTACGCCGAGCAACTTCAAAAAATGGGTGATCGATATCTGTCCGAACGCGCACTCGATATTTTCGATCTGGAAAAACGCCTGCTCCGCAAACTGCTGGGTGAAAGCCGGGAAGAGCTGCAAAACCTGACAGAGCCCGTCATCATCCTGGCTCATGACTTGACGCCTGGTGAAACGGCCACATTAAACACGAAGTATGTGCTCGGGTTTGCTACCGAAGTTGGAGGGCACACCAGTCACACGGCGATCCTCGCTGGCGCTTTGGAGATACCGGCGATAGTAGGAATGGGCCGCTGCCTCGCGGGGATTTCAGGCGGCGAAACTGTCATTCTCGATGGCGATCATGGTCGCGTTATTATT
This sequence comes from Planctomycetota bacterium, assembly GCA_003669615.1. Lineage (GTDB taxonomy): Bacteria > Planctomycetota > Planctomycetia > Planctomycetales > Planctomycetaceae > SXXK01. The sequence continues at coordinate 1,081 of QWOO01000043.1, read as the reverse complement.
GACCCGGATAGTGAGTCCTTGACGAAGGTCCAGCATTCTCAGGCCCGCAGCCGCAGGGTTCGCGAGCGACTGGGCGAGATGGGCTCACTGCCGGCAGAAACGCAGGATGGGCAGCGTGTCACAATCTGCGGAAACATTGAATTTCCGGAGGAGGTCCGTCAGTGCATTAAACGCGGGGCCGATGGTGTTGGCCTCTATCGCACGGAGTTTCTTTTTCTGAGCGGCAACCGTGAGCCCTCGGAGTCAGATCACTACGAAGCGTACTGCCGCGTAGTCGAAGCTTGTGGCGACCTTCCGGTAGTCATTCGGACGCTGGACATCGGTGCAGACAAAGTTCCGCAACTGATGGCCGACCAGTTCGCTGAATGTGCCAATCCCATGCTTGGACTCCGCAGCATTCGCCTGAGCCTGCGGAACACGGCCATGTTCAAGCGTCAGTTGCGAGCGATCCTGCGAGCCTCTGTGCATGGCAACGTGCGAGTCATGTTTCCACTGGTATCAACACTGCTGGAATTCCGACAGGCAAAGATGATCCTGATGGACGTAATGGAGGATCTTGAGGACGAAGGGATTCCATTTCAGCGCAATGTTCCGGTCGGAATGATGGTGGAAGTTCCCTCGGCTGTGATTCTGGCGGAAGAATTCGCGAGAGAAGTCGACTTCTTCTCGATTGGTACAAACGATTTGATTCAATACACTCTCGCCTGTGATCGCTCGGATCCGACGGTGGCTCATTTGTATCGTTCAGGTGACCCGTCAATCCTGCGACTCATCCAGATGGTGCTTCGCGCCGCAGAAAAACACGAGAAACCCGTGACCGTCTGCGGACAAATGAGTTCTGATCCGCGGTTCATTCCGCTGTTGCTGGGAATGGGATTAAGAAGCCTGAGCGCAACACCTCAGGCGATTCCAAGGCTGAAGGAGGTCGTACGAAATCTGTCGATCTCGGAAGCTGAACGAATTTCCCAGCACGCATGTTCGCTGGATTTGGCCAGAGACGTTGAGCACTATTTGCAGGGTGAGCTGTCGCGGCTCTGCCCGGATCTTGTGGATGAAGTCGGTTTTTAACGAACCGATCAAT
>QWOO01000079.1 GCA_003669615.1 Planctomycetota bacterium | reverse complement strand
GTTTCGGTGCGAATATTTGCCGGTCAGGATTGAGGCGCGGCTTGGCCCGCAGATCGAGTTTGTGACGAGACAACGATCGAATCGTATGCCCTGAGCGGCAAGACGGTCGATGTTTGGCGTCTCCAGCAGATGTCGGCTCTCTCCGTAGGCACTGATGGCCTGACACGTAAGATCGTCGCAGAAAATCATCAGAATATTAGGCTGCGTTTGCTGAGCCCATGCAGCTTTACACTGATAGAGAAACGTAAGGGCCAGTATGGGCAACACAAAGGTTCGGGCGAGCGACATTGGCTGGCAATCCTAAGTTCTTCGAGTTCGCGACAAATCTGCAAAGATTCTGACCGGCAGGCCTGCAGTCTGCAATTGGTCCGCGAAGTCGATTTATCGTTCATCATCAAAAAAAAACGCCGAGTTGATTGAGCAACACGGCGTTTTTTTAAATGAACCTAAGCGGTCAGATCAGGTCAGGTCAGGTCAGGTCAGGTCGCTTCGTTGTCTTCTCTGTAAGCAAAGCACATGCGGATCAAATGTGAAACATTATCCGCGCGCATCTTGTCGTTAATGCGGGCTCGATGGGCTTCTACAGTCTTTGTGCTGACGCCAAGTTCCTGAGCGATTTCTCGGCTGGACAATCCATCAACAACATGGTCCAGAACCTGTCGTTCACGACCGGTCAGGCGGTTGATGCTGTCTTCGGTGTCTTCGAGTTCTTCTTCCAGAACTTCCGGATCAACGTCGTAGAAATATGCGTAAGCTCGAGCAGCGGCTGAGAGCAGGTCTTCAACTTTTACTGGCTTGCAAAGGAAGTCAAAGGCGCCGTTCTTCATGGCTCGCACAGCCATAGGAACATCTGCATGTCCCGAAATCATTATGATGGGCAGTTCGAAACCATCCTCAGCCAGCTTTTCCTGAAGTTCCGTGCCGGACATTCCGGGCAGACGAAGATCAAGAATCAGCACGCCTGGGACAGGCTCGCGATAGTCACGGTAGAACTCCATCGCGGTCATGTAATCACGTATCGCGATTTTGTGCTCTCCAATAGCTTCGACCAAAGAGGCGCGAACCGCCTGATCGTCTTCCACCAGGAAAACCGTAAACGGCTGTCGCTTTTTTGGCTGTTCAAACTCTGTGAGGGGCGGAGCTTTTTTCTCCGTCCGCCTTCCGGTTCTGCGTTTGTGCTGCATCAAATTATCCTTTTCGAGAAGTCATCATTGAAGAGTTGTAAGGCGGGTCCTTCCGGAACGCCTCAAAATAACCTTAGAATCGCATTCAGGCAACGAACCAAGGACGGAACGTTGACCGCGATTTCCGAAAGAGGCTCTTTCACCCGAACGTTTCCTGTAATGAGAAAAGCCGGGCCTCGTTTCCGGGAGGAGAACCACTGAGGGCATATCATCATAAAGGACGACATGGTGTTCACATTCTCACATCGCATATACATGATGCCTTTACCTATTGGCAACGCGTTGAACTCTTGTTCTTTCCAAAATGCGGGCAAACTCGCCTGGCGATACCACGAAACTCCTGTGGCTGAGAACAATCAATCACACCTGTGAGACATTTCGAAACACATTTTTCCTGTACGCATCAGTCCTGTGCGAATCGAACGCAACGTTCAGATTCCACGGGCAGTGGCCAAAGTTGAGTCGTGTTGACCCCGACGATGCAACCAGTCACCATGCGGAATGGCCAGTTACTTGCCACAAAGATCCACAGCCAGCTCAGATCAAATGAAATCTTGTCGATTGATGACGTTTTGGATCACTGTCTTTCTGTGGACTTATTCCCGTTTGGAAAGTGCAGAATGGATCGTCTCTCATCAACCTGAAGGACGCGAATTGCATTCGGCTTTTCCTGTAAAACCGGAAGTCATCTGGGCGGAGCTGGATTCCGTCGCCACAGAACTTCAGGAAACACTGCAGGTGAAAGGGACCGGACAACCAATTCGCGTACTGCTTTTTGTTGACGAGCAAAGCTACGTCGAACAATTAAGCGAGGAATTTCCGCAGTGCCGTCACCGGAAAGCGATCTTCGCACGCAAGGGAGAAGTCAGCGTCATCTGCGCTTATCAGAGTCGAACATTGAGCACCGACCTAAGGCACGAATTCACTCATGCGATTCTGCATCAGCATCTGGCGTTCCTGCCCCTGTGGCTGGATGAGGGGCTTGCAGAAATGCTGGAAGAGAAATCATCTTCGCGAGTCTCTTCGTCCCGCGCAGCGGCGACTCGATGGAAAGCCAGACTGGGCTGGAGAGTGAATTTCAAGAGCCTCGAATCCCTTCCCGCTGCAGAAGCAATGAATGATGGCGACTATCGCGACAGCTGGGCTGCCGTGTATTTTCTTATGAGCGAATCTGCCGAGGCTCGTGGGTTACTGGCCGAATACATCAGCTCGATTCACGGCGGCAAAGATCCTGGACGGTTCAGTGAATTCAGCGACGTCCGCAGCATGGAGCTTTCAAAACGATCGACCGCGTATTTTCGCAGAATACCTGTGCGGGCTGTTGGCGCGTCGCGGTAACTTCGGTCGCGTCGGGAAGCGAAACGATTTTTTGCAATGCCAGGGGTTCAGAATCCCGCCGCAACCGTAACTCGAATTGCCGTCAGCAATTCGTGCAGATCTTGCGTGGTCGTGATCGGGGCCATCAGGCAGCATCGCCCGACCGCCTGAAGTTGTACGGACAATATGGAAACTGCCCGGTCGAGTCAGCTGCATTAGAACGCTGCGCTGAAACTGATCGTCATCTTCCGTAGAACCGTCAGGGTGTGCCCAGAACGTTCAATACGCCCGGGAGACTTCCCGTAACGTTTCATTCTGTCGACTTTGTGTGAATTTGTGAACTAGGGTTTACGCGGACACGTTGATTTTGGGCGACGTGTCAGTTCTTAAGCACAGGTCATTGATTCTGCCGACGGCGAATGGATGGCTCGAGCCTGAGACAAATCGGACAGATAAAAGTGTCAAATTCAGGGCAACTCGGTGAGTCATGGTCAATCGGAACACTGTCTTTACCGCAATAGCTCTTCTTGTACCGGCCTGCGTCTTCGCAGTGACGGCGCTGACCGATTCTGCGGACTCAGTTAAGGCCAGTGCTGCCAGCCCGCCGTCTGCTGGCCCTGCTGCGGTCGCGGCCGAGCCTGTGGCTCAGGTGCCTGAAGACTCGCATCAGGCGATGACAGTTTCAGTCAATCCGCGTGCTGAGAAATCGAAATCAAAATCGACTCCTTCAATTGAAGCTTTTACTGAGCCGTACCGCGATATTGCAGTTGCCGCACCTGAAATGGGAACACTCGCGGAACTCAAGGTCAACGAAGGCGATATTGTGAAGCAGGGTGATCTGCTGGCCGTGATGGATGATGACGTTCTCCAGGCTTCGCTGGCGGTCGCTCGTCGTACCATGTCTGCTGAAGGAATGCTGAAGTCTGCTCAGGCAGATCTGAATATGAAAAAGGTCGAGCTTGAAAAGCTGACACAGCTTCGTGAGCGAAACCACGCCAGTCAGCAGGAACTGTCCAGAATTGAAACTGAACTGCTGGTCGCCGAAGCGAGACTGTTGTCCGTGCAGGAAGACCTGGCAGTGAAGCGGCTGGAATTTGATCGTATTGAAGCTCAAGTGGCCCAGAGAAAAATACTTGCGCCGATTGACGGAATCATCTCGGAGTTGTTCCGTGAAAAAGGCGAATTCGTTTCTCCATCGGATCCTACGATTGCACGTATCGTGCAACTGGACCCGCTGCTGGTGGTTTTTTCTCTGCCGCTTGGTCAGAGAAAAGAAGTGATGAAAGATCAGCGAGTCACTTTGAAGATCGGGGAAGACGAACGCGTTCAGGAAGGTGTTGTTGAATACGTGTCACCAACTTCGGATCCATCGAACTCTTCTGTTCGCGTCAAAGTTCGCATTCCAAATTCCGAAGGTCATTTTCAAAGTGGTGAGCGCGCGGTGTTGGCGACGTCTCCCGCTGAACAAGTATCGCCCGGTGAACAGCCAGAATCTTCACCATTAGCACGACGCGAACTATGAAACCGCTGCTGGTCAATGAACGAACAACGACATTGACGGAAATGGATTCATTGCCGCGTCCGTCCCTGCTGTCCCCTGGAAATGAGCCACCCGAGCAGAACCGTGGCGCAGAGGATCATGAATCTGCGCAGTGGCAAACAGGTTTGCAGACTGTTCATCATGCTATTCTGGATGCCGACGGACTTCCGGCGATCCAGCAGGCTGTGACTCAGTATCTGCGGCACAGCTGCGAAACTGCGATGCTTGCCTGGTACTCGCCCGCCGGGCATCAGATCGGTCAACCTGAACGAATCGATGGACTGCTCTGCCCCGCGGAGGGCATCTCGCCCTTACTTCGAGACCAATTTCGTACGGCCGCTGTGGAATGCACACGCCGCAAAGAGATCTGTGACTTTGGGATCTCTCCCACACTCCGATTATTTGCGATGCCAGTGCGAGCCTATGCTGGCCACAGTCTTCTGCTGGTGGCAGAATCAGCGCCGGACGCCGAAGGCGGTTGCCGTGGCGTGATGAAATCATTGTTACTACTGTCAACTTTTATCGGTGAATGGGCGACCCAAAAGGCCAGTCTTCGTAATGCAGAAAACGCAAGTACGGTTGCCGCATTAATTGAACTGGTTGCACATGTGCAGTCGGCCGAGGATGCAACCTCCGCCTGCCAGCGACTCGTGGATTCACTGCAAAGCTATCTGAAAGTGGAGCGAGTCATCGTCGGACTTTGCCGACGCGGTTCGTCCGAGGTTCGGGTCTCGGCGATTTCCGGCGGTGAAATTGTCGACCCGTTCGCGTCCGAAACTCGGCTGCTCGAATGTGCGCTGCAGGAATCTCTGATTCGCTCGGCGTGCGGTGTCTGGCCGGTCATCGATGCAGAAAATCGCCACGCACTTTTATCACATCAGCAGTTAGTTGACTCGGGCGTGGGCGAAACTGTGATCAGCGTTCCGCTTCAGACAGAAACGGGCGACGCGGCCGGAAGTCTGCTCGTCGTACTTCGCAGCGATGCATCGGAATCCGACAGGCTGACGCATGTTCGGGAGATTGAGCGTTTTCTGCGAGCTGGAGCAGGCGCATTTGCAGGATGTTTGTCTCTGCTGCAAAAGTTGGCAGACAGTCGTGTGCTGCAGGTCATTCAGAATGTGCGAACAGCCTTCACGGCTTCTCGACTGCAGCTGGCGGCATGGATTCTTGCAGCGGTTTCTTTGGGGTTAATGGCCCCGGTCATCTATTGCATATCCTGTGCGGTGGAGCTTCAGCCGGTGCAGAGAAATTATGTCGCCGCTCCATTCGAAGGCACGCTGGAAAAATGCCTCGTGGAACCCGGCGACATTGTTGTAAAAAATCAGTTGCTGGCGCAAATGGATGGCAGGGAAATTCGTTGGGAACTTGCAGAGGTTCAGGCGAATCTGAACAAAGCCACCAAAGAACGCAACACGCAACTTAGCAAAAAGGATTTTGGCGACGCAGCAATCTCTGGTCATGAAATGCAGAGACTCGAGCAGAGAGCCGCTCTGCTTTCGCATCGAAATGAGTCACTGGAAATTCGAAGTCCGGCCGACGGCGTCGTCGTCAGTGGAGATCATCGCGAGGCGGAAGGTGTTCCTCTGGAAATGGGAAAGACTCTTTTCGAAATCGCACCACTCAGCGGCATGGTGGTAGAAATCTGCATTCCGGAAGAAGACATTCGACATGTCACGGTCGGCATGAAAGTGGAGATCCAGCTGGAAGCAATTCCGGAAGATCGAGTCGAAGCAACCATTCGTTCGATTCATCCTCGAGCGGAACTGCGCGACGCGAAAAATGTGTTTGTTGCTGAAGCCGACATACCGAACCCGATCGGACTGCTGCGTCCCGGGATGCGCGGCCAGGCTCAGGTGCAAACTCAACGACACGCTTTAGGCTGGAATCTGTTCCACAAACCGGCAGCCTGGCTGCTGGGCTGGCTGGGGTGGTGAAATGCGAGGACTGCCCGACATATCCACCGTCGATCTGAGTCGAACTCGACTGAAACTGCGTGACGATCTGATGTTCGTTCCTCAGATCTACGGCGGTGAAATATTTTATCATCTTGAAGTGCGAACCACAGCGGAGTACTACCGGGTCGGATATGCCGAGTACGTTTTTGTGTCGCTGCTGGATGGTCGCACGAGTTTTGCAGAAGCTCTGGCGGTCGCGTCACAGCAACTGAAGGAGAAAGCGCTTACACAGTCGCAGGCGATGGCGATTTATTCGTGGCTGCTGGACAACGGCCTTGCCGCCTTCGCAGACTCAGATGCTTCGTCGTCAGGAGCAACATCCGGCGTTCGAGAATCGGCCGAGAAGGGGCAATTCTGGAGACGCTTTAATCCCTTGTGGATGAAGATTCCCCTGGGGCGTCCCGAATTGTTACTGCGCTTTCTAAAACCATTTGTCGGCTGGCTGTTTTCGGGTCCAGCGACGGTCATGGCCATCCTACTGATCTGCTTTGCCGGGATGAAGCTGTCGTCTCAATGGTCGCTCTTCACCGCGACATCCGGAAACGTGATTTCTCGTGACAACTGGCTGTGGCTGTTGCTCGTCTGGGTAGGACTGAAGGTCTTTCATGAACTGGCTCATGGGCTTGTCTGTTTGCGCTACGGCGGCAGCATTCGAGAAGCCGGAATCATATTTGCGTTTCTGGCACCGCTGGCCTACGTCGACGCATCCGCCAGTTGGTCGTTTCGATCGCGTTGGCATCGTATCCACACAGCACTCGCCGGTGTCTACATCGAATTGATTCTCGCCTCCATTGCAGTCATTGCATGGACCAACTGCGATTCTGCTCTGGTGCGTCATCTTCTTCAGAACATTGTTGTGATGGCAAGCTTTTCGACCATCGTGTTCAATCTAAATCCGCTCATGAAGTTTGACGGCTACTATGTAATGTCGGATTCGCTGCAGGTGCCGAATCTTTCCAGTCAGGCCAACAGTGTTCTCATGAGTCTGGTGCAGAAGTTCTTTTACGGAGCGACCACCGGCCAGCCAACGATCCTCGGGCGTAATCGTTTCATCCTCGCTACGTATGGCACGGCTGCATGTGTCTGGCGTCTGTTGGTAAGTCTGTCGCTGCTGATGACAGCCTCCGTTCTGTTTCATGGGGCCGGGCTTGTTTTAGCCGCGTGCGGTGTTCTGCTGTGGTTCTGCAAGCCGATCTGGAAATTCCTCCAGTCTCTTGCGCGACTTTGGCGAGAGTACCCGGAACGATTGTTTCGAGCCGGTTTCATCACAGGAGTGATGGGAATGCTGGCAATAACGGCTCTTCGTAACCTCTCGGCACCGGTGATGACAACCGCTCCGGGAGTCGTTGAATTTTCCGATGGGGAAGTTGTCCGCCCAAACACATCCGGCTTTGTTGAAACAGTGCACGTGAAAAACGGACAGGATGTCGTCGCGGGGCAACTTCTGATTTCACTTCAGAATGACGACGTGACCAATCAGTTCCATGATCTTGAACAGCAACTGGCGCAGGAAGAACTGCGCCTGCAGACGGCGGCCGGGGAGCACAACTCCGGTGCATTGAATGTCGCCCAGGGGAATCTTGTGTCCTTGTCCCGTCAGCTCGAGGAATGCAAAAAGCGATTGGATGGGTTACAGATTCGATCGGCGCGAGCTGGTAAAGTGATAGCTCGTGATCTTCCGTCATTAGTCGGTACGTTCACAAAGGCTGGTACGGAAGTGATGACGATCGGCCGTGAACAGGAAAAAGAATTGCGGCTGTCTATCGGGCAGCGAGAGCTTTCTGTTTCCACATCTCTCGTTGGCAAACCCCTGAAGGTTCGCATAGGAACGCACTCGGTGGTTTCATGCGTACTTCTCCGAGTCAACCCGGGAGCCAGTCGAATCATTCCTCATCCCGCGATGGCTGCTGTGAACGGCGGACCATTGGCGGTTGCTGAACCCGATGAGAAGGAAAGCGCGGGCGGAGATCGATTGCGACTCACAGAGCACCGGTTCACGGCCATCGTACAACTTCCGGAAGACAGAGCGGAAGAGTTTCGAGGAGGTGAGCGAGGGACCGCCGCGTTAGGACTGCATGAGAGTTCGCTGGGAAGTTACCTCTGGCGTTTCGGGAATGACTGGATCACGCGACAGATCGACATGGTGAAGTCCCCTCCATAGGGCACTGAACAAGATTGAAAAAACGTGCTGAGACTGCGACCCAGGAAGCAGAATGACGGGTCGACTGCCGCCATATTCAGTAGTGGCAGATTCGGCCGCAAGACATGCTTGAGGAAACGAAACCAGAAATCGAGAGAAAATGTGGGGCGAATCGGTGTTGCTATTCTGTGTGACGAAGGGTAATGTCACGCTTCCGGATTTTTGGCTGAGACCTATTTAGCGTCCGCCGAATCTGGATGGTGTGAGCATTTGTGTTCTCGAAGACAGTCGTTGCTAATTAAAAGTTCCGTCCGCCCTTGAGTTCTTCTGCAGCACCTTCCGTGCACAAAGTCGTATTTGGCTTTGTTAAATGTGTGTTCTAACGGCTGCCGTTGTGGCAGCGATCAGGTGTTTTGGAAGCTGTAAAGCTCAAGGGTTATTGTGATGAGTAAGAACATTTTTGTGGGTAGCCTCGCATGGGGCACTACGTCTGAAGGCCTCGAGCGGGCTTTCGCGCAGTACGGCGTTGTGACTTCAGCCAAGGTTGTTAGTGACCGTGAAACTGGCCGATCCAAGGGATTCGGCTTCGTTGAAATGGAAAGCGGTGGCGATGAAGCTATCCGTGCTCTGAATGGGTCAGACCTTG
>QWOO01000333.1 GCA_003669615.1 Planctomycetota bacterium | reverse complement strand
GAACAGGCAATCAACGATTACATTGATCACCACAACGCGAACCCAAAGACTTTCGTCTGGACAAAGAAGGCTGAAGACATTCTGGAAAAAGTGAAGCGGGCAAGAGCAGCACTCAATAAGATCCCATCTGAGTGAGACACTACACTAGTGAGTGCGTTTTTTGTGGACACTCATTCACGACTTCGGGAAACTCTAGAGATCCGGGCTGACAATGACCAGGATTCAACTACAGTACATGTGTCACCCCCATATTGGTGGGTTCACATTGGCAAAATTGAGCACTCCTGATCACAGGTTTGGCACCCGCGACAATCCGATACACATTCCGAGGATTTCATTTATCGAGTTTTGTATGAAGAGCTGTCATCCAGATAAGCCAACGGGCGTTTCTTTTTGCAGGCTGTAATTCCGTTTAGACCCTTGGCATCGGGTTTGCTCACAAAATCTGGGTGGGATTGACTCAGAACCACGTTGTTCGCGTTTCAACAGCAGGTCCGTGCGATCCGTAAAATTCTCCTCTCAGCCTTTTGATGCCGATTTGACCGGCACCACAAAGACTGCAGGCAGAGGTTTTCGGGAAAATCGGGACGTAGAGACTGTCGGGCAACACCATCTTAATGTGAATCAAGGAGTGTGCCGTGATCAAGGCGGCTTCGGAAATAGTGATTTCAAATCGAGCTTCAGTAACTCAGGCCGCGGGGTCTGGCTCTCTGGCTCAACATGAAAGAAGTGGAATGTCAGGCACTGTAAAGAAGATATCGCTGACGAAGCGTCAGCGAGAGATTTACGAGTTTCTTCGAGACAAAATTATCAATCGAGGATACGGACCAACTGTTCGAGAGATTGGTCTGCATTTCGATATTCGTTCTCCTAACGGCGTGATGTGCCACCTTAAAGCGCTCGAACGAAAAGGCCTGATCAGCCGCGAACAAAACATGTCCCGTGCGATTCAGCTTTCCGATTCGCCGCAGAATCGTCTGTCTGTTTCGTTGATCGGAAGTGCTGCGTCTGGCGGACCAATTCAGCCGTCTGTGTCCTCCGATGAGATGGTATCATTTTCAACCATGTTCGAAGGCGCTGATGTCGCCTGTCTGAAGGTTGAAGGCAACGCATTCTCCGCGCTGAATATTTCCAGCGGGGACTATCTGATCATCAACCGCGAATCTCCAGTGCAGCCGGGCTGCCATGTTGCTGCTCTCGACGATCGCCACTCCGTGATCATCTGCACGGTTCAGGAAGGTACCAACCACCTTACGCCTGCGATCCCTGGATCGTACTCGTCGACGACTCGACAGGTTCTGGGCGTGATCACGGGTGTCGTCAGAAAATTCAAGGTGCCGACGGCTCCAGTAGTGGCACCAGTCGAAAGCAAGTAGAATCATTTCTGACATGCTTCAAAAAGCCGAGCTATTGGTAGCTCGGCTTTTGCCATTCCTTGGTTTCGTTGATGCCTCTGGTGGCGAGGCTCGCACGCCCTGATGATCTCGCGCATTTCACGGTTTATGCGGAGCTCAGCCTTCACAAGTTGCCCTACTTTCCTTTGGCGGTGGCTGGCTGCTCGCCGAGTTTAGCCGTCAATGAGGACAGCCTCGCCGCAAAAAGAGGCTTCCGACAGGTGTCGGCAACAACTGTCCGTCAGATTGCGGAAGAGCACAACTTTGCACGGTGCTGCTTTTACCCGGCATGACGTTGCGGACCCATCTGGCTAAGACGGTTATACAACGTCTTTAACGCGATGCCCAGTTCTTTGGCGGCCTTCGGCTTGTCGCCCTGATACTTGTCCAGAACTCGCAGGATCATGTACTCTTCCATTTCACGCAGAGTTCTGGGCTCAGAACTGCCGTGTTCCATTTCCACTGTGGAATGAGCCACGTGGATGGTTGCCGGTGAATGGCCAGATTGGTGTGAGTGAGAACCATTGTTGCGAATGATGCTGCGCGGCAGATCTTCCGGCTGAATAGTTTTCCCGTCGGAAAGGATAACAGCGTGTTCCAGGACATTCGCCAGTTCGCGAACGTTCCCAGACCAGTGATGGGACTGCAGTAGTTCAATAGTTTCAGGGGGCAGCATCTCAGCCGAGACACTTTCTCGCTTCAGATGTCGGGCGATCAGATGCAGTGCGAGGCTCGGAATGTCATCCAGCCGTTCTCGCAGAGGTGGCAGATAGATTTCAAATGTATTGACGCGGAAAAACAAGTCCTCACGGAATGTACCTTCAGCGACCATCTGTTGCAGTTCGCGGTTCGTTGCGCACACGATACGGACATCGACATGAAATGGTTCGTTGTCGCCCACGCGACGAACTTCGCCGGACTCCAGAAATCGCAGCAGCTTGACCTGCATGGATTTGTCGAGCTCTCCAAGTTCGTCCAGGAAAAGTGTGCCATGGTTGGCCACTTCAAACAGACCGGCTCGATTGGAATCGGCTCCTGTGAAGGAGCCTTTTCGATGTCCAAAGAATTCACTTTCGACCAGAGTTTCCGGGATCGCCCCACAATTAACGGCAACAAACGGCGCGTCACGACGATCGCTTTGTTCATGAATTCGGCGAGCCACCATTTCCTTGCCGGTGCCGGTTTCACCCAGAATCAGCACGGCGGAATCGGTCGGTGCGATCTTGGCAATCAGCTTGTGAACGCGAGCCATCGGTGCCGAATTGCCGATCAGATCTGACCGACCTTCGACTCGCTGCAGACGACCTTCCAGGGCGATTGTCTTGTTTTCCAAAGCCTTGCGTTCGCCAATTCGATCCAGCACGTTGGCAATTTCGAACAGCGAGACCGGCTTGGGCAGAAAGTCATAAGCTCCCATGCGAATCGCGCGGATCGCATCGTCTCGGTCGCCGTGGCCGGTGCTGATCACGCAGACGGTTTCTGGTGAGTGTTCTCGCAGGTAATCGATGACGTCCCAGCCACTTCCGCCCGGCATTCGGAGGTCAATAATTGCGGCATCGAAAACGTTTTTCCGGACGGCTTCGATGGCTGCGCTGGGCGATTGTCGGACGGTGGCGACATGACCCATTCGAGGCAGTTCGGACCGCATAAGTTCTGCAATCGAATTCTCGTCGTCAACGAAAAGAACTCGCAGGCTATGTCGCTTTTTGGTGCTCACCGCCGACTCCATGGCCGTAGTACCAAGCCTCATGCTCGGTACATCCGTTGTATGAAATGTCTGCTGGAGGAGAGTTTCCACAGACGCGTTTTACGGCACTTCCGCCAGATGTTCGGCAGAAAATACCGTTGAGAGAGAGCGATGGTTTACCACAAACGCGATTTTGGGGCAACGCGTGTTTCCGCATCGCGAGCGAGATTTAAAGTTCATGAAGCGGGGGGAAAATCGATAAACCCTCGGCTTTTCGAACAGCCCATTTTTTCATGAATGCGATTGAGCTGGATTCCTGAGGACCACGGCAGGCATAAAAATACAGGAAAATTCTGGCGGGGAAAATCGTGTGACGATTTTTTCCCGGTCAGAACATTCCTGTTCAGTTTCAGCAGCCTTCAGAGCCAGAAGAACTACTTCTTCATGGCCTTCTTCATCGCGTCGCCCATTCCGCCAGGGCTGTCGGAGACGATCACTCCGGCTGCTCGCAGAGCCTCCATCTTTTCGGCTGCGCCACCGCCACCGCCGGAAATGATGGCGCCCGCATGGCCCATTCGCTTACCAGGGGGAGCCGTCTGACCGGCAATGAATCCCGCGACAGGCTTGGTGACATGCGACTTGATGTATTCGGCGGCCAGCTGCTCAGCACTGCCGCCAATTTCTCCGATGACCAGAATGCCTTCGGTGCCCGGGTCATTCTGGAACATTTCGAGCAGTTCGATGTAGCTGGTTCCGTTGATCGGGTCCCCACCAATACCAACCGCGGTACTCTGACCCAGGCCGACTCGCCCAAGCTGCCATGCGGCTTCGTAAGTCAGCGTGCCGCTCTTGCTGATGATGCCAATCGTTCCCGGTTTGTGGATGTAACCGGGCATAATCCCGATCTTCGCCACGCCAGGAGTGATGACCCCTGGGCAGTTGGGTCCGATCAGGCGGGACTTTGATTTTTCAAGGCCACGCTTCACGCGAAGCATGTCCATCACTGGAATGCCTTCGGTAATTGTGACGATCAGTTCCATCCCGGCGTCGGCAGCTTCGAGGATTGCATCCGCACAAAACGGTGGCGGAACAAAAATCATCGAAGTGTTTGCGCCGGTCTTTTCACGGGCTTCGGCCACGGAGTTGAACACGGGGAACTTATCGACGGTCGTGCCGCCCTTTCCCGGAGTCACACCGCCCACGAAAACATCCACACCCGGCTGGCACTCGGCCGCGTAGGCTCGACACTGCTGGCTGTGGAAGAGACCTGAATTGCCCGTAATCCCCTGAGTGATCACGCGGGTCGATTTGGAAACGAGAATACTCATCGATGTAGATTCACACTATATGAGATTTGAAATTTCAAATGATGACGTCTGAGTCTGCAGACATCCGACATGGATCACAGGCAATTCGGCAATCCATTGGTCATTCGTTGATTACGCGCCCAGCGACTTCACAACTTTCTGAGCCGCGTCCGTCAGGTCGGTCGCTGAAATGATGTCTCGGCCGCTGGCCTTCAGCATTTCGCGAGCAATTTCCACGTTCGTGCCTTCAAGACGCACAACCAGTGGAACGTTGAAGCCAACCTTTTCGTAAGCATTCAGAAGAGCCGACACGATGATGTCGCACTTCATAATGCCGCCGAAAATATTGACCAGAACGGCCTTCACATTCTTGTCAGCCAGAATGATGCGGAAGGCTTCTGTGACCTGATCTTCGTTGGCCCCACCGCCGACGTCGAGGAAGTTCGCCGGTTCACCGCCATGGATCTTAATTAGGTCCATTGTGCTCATGGCCAGCCCTGCCCCGTTCACGAGGCAGCCGATGTTTCCATTCAGCTTCACGTAGCTCAGGCCGGTATCGGCTGCTCGCACTTCTGAGGGGTCTTCTTCGTTCAGGTCTCGGAGTGCCACGACGTCCTTGTGACGGAACAATGCGTTGTCGTCGAATGTGACTTTGCCATCGAGCGCCAAAAGCTGGCTGTCTTCGGTCAGGATCAGCGGATTGATTTCGACCATGCTGCAGTCGTAGTTCACAAAGAACTTACAGATCTGCGGCAGGAATTTTTCGGCACTGCGAACAGCCGTGGCATCAAAGCCCAGAGCGTAGGCCATCTTTCGGGCCTGATACGGATACAGTCCGGCGACGGCATCGAAAGGCTCGGCAATGATTTTTTCGGGCGAATGCTTTGCCACTTCTTCGATTTCCATGCCGCCTTCGGACGACATGATCAGGACAGGGCCACCGACTTCGCGGTCGACCACAATTCCAAGGTACAGCTCGCGAGCGATCTTCAGGCCCTGCTCAACAAACAAGGTGTTCACCTGCTTGCCCTCGTCGCCGGTCTGGATCGTCACCAACGTATTACCCAGCATGTTTTTTGCATTCTGGGCTGCTTCCTCTGCAGACTTGACGAGAACAACGCCACGCTGTGCAGGAACTTCTTTAAAAGTGCCCTTGCCTCGGCCACCCGCATGGATCTGAGATTTCACAACGGCGATTGGTCCGCCGAGAGTCGTGAAGGCTGCCGCTGCTTCTTCAGGAGTTTTTGCAACAATTCCCTGAGGCACAGCTACGCCAGCAGCTCGGAACAACTGCTTGGCCTGATATTCATGGATCTTCATGGAACGCGATCAAGTCCAGGAGTGAAAAGAATCGAATTGTCCACACTACAGAGGTTCATCACTGCACAAAAAATACCCTATGTTCATCAGGGTATTCTCGAACAGCAATTTCGTGTTCCCTCGCGTATCCCGAAACTATAGCGGTCCTCAATGTGTTGTTCGAGGAACGCAAACGATTTCCCGCAAAAATCTGGGCATGCATCGGCATCGACTGAGGATTACCCTGGCTCAAATATTGAATCCGAATCCTGTCTGGCGACCGTCAGATCTTCACGCGTCCTCCTGGAAGTGAGCGCCGGGTAGCAGTCCCAGTTGCACGAGAGTGTTTTATCGTTGTGGATGGCAACAACCGTCACCGTTGACCAAGAACCCGCGTAGCAGGCTTTGAGCTTTCGCCCTTCATCAAACACGTTTATCAGCACGTCGTAAACAGACGGATGAGCTTTCTCGATCTCATCCAGCAGCAACACCGTAAACGGCTGGCGACGAATCTGCTGCAGGAAGTCCGATGGTTCCCGTTGGACTGCATCAGCAATCGATCGGCCGCCCAGGGTCCGGCGTATTCGCTCATATCGAGACGAATCATGCGAGGCGATTCGGGTTTCGTGGCTGTTTCTGATGTCACGCCACTTGACGAAATTTCACCACCGGATGCGCCGAAGAGAAAGCGAGACATCGACTTGGCCAGTTCGGTTTTGCCAACGCCGGTCGGCCCGCAGAACAGAAGAACTCTCAGCGGCCGACGAGGATCATTCATGCCGGCTTTGAACTGAATGGCCACATCCGTCGCGGCTTCGCAGGCTGCTGTTTGTTCGATAATTTCTGATGCGAAATGACTGAGCACACTACCTCGAGTCATCGGCAGATCGTCTTGCAGAAACTGCTCCGGCAGTCCCGTTCGTCGCAGAAACGCTTTCAGTACAGAGTCGACCTGAAGTTCGTGAGTCTTACTGCGAGCATATCGATCCAGATGCTCACGCCAGAAGGAGACGACTTCGCCCGGTAGCGCATGATAGGGATGAAATCGTTCGAACAATCGCACGGCATGAGTCGAAGCATGGCCAGCAATCGTCAGACGCGTGGACGATGCGAAGTGTTCTGCCACATGATTAAGCACTCGTTCGGCTCGCGGGGCATGCAGCTTCTGCAGCGTCACGACCTGGAACAGATCGACGAGTCCCGGAAGCAGTCGCCTACAGGCATCCAGTTCGGTCGGAGTCACTTCCGCGACCAGTCGCAATTCGCCTCGCTGCAGATACGGAATGCAAAACGACGCGATGCTGTCCGTGGCTTCACGACCGCCCGTGCGAAGCAGATCCAGCAGACTCTCGATGCACAGCACGCCGTCGATTTCATTCAACTCGCGAAGGCTCTTCTCAAGTTCTTCTGCACACAGCGTTGTCTGTTGATCCAGAAACGAACGTGGCAAGCCAGATTGCTGATGAAAGACATCGAGCACTCGATGCCGCGAGATCTGCCCTGGTGCATCGGCAGCATGGTCGACGATTCGAGCGATGCCAGTATCGCTGACAACGTTCGTCTCGCCTTCCGCTCGCACGGCCAGCCGCTTCATAAAGACGGACGATTTTTCGGGAAACGCAACATCTCGCGCATGCCGTCGCTGAAGATCGACGACCACGGGCAAAGCATCAATACTGAATCGCACATGATGACGCAACTCCAGTTGCCGCTGCAGTCCGAAAAGCACTTTCAGATTTTCATCACCGGTGAGTTCTTCAACTCGGATAATGTGAAACTGGTAGGCAAATGATCGGTCTTTTTCACGGAGCACTCGGAACTCTTCAGGAGTCATTTCGCCGACAACTCGCACGCTGCGTTGTTCCAGCACCGTACTTAACAGCGCGGCCACGTTCAGCGTTGACTGACTGGTGACGCCTGCCTGAAACAGTCCCAGCGGGTCGTCAAAATACAGTATCAACTCCCGCGCGACGGCGTGCTTGATGATGGCGTGAAAACGTGATTCCCACTGTCCGACGTACGACATTCCGGAGATCAGACGCTGCGACGATAACAACCAGACCGCTTCTTTATCGCGATGCGGATTGCCGACTTTGGTCACGTGTCGGAACACATATTCATGCAGAATCGCCGTCTTGCCGGACTGTCGATTTCCAAGCAGCAATACCGGACGACGGTCACTGGCTTTGAGCAGCCGCGAAAGTTCCGCAACCTCACGATCGCGAAGCAAAACTCGATCGAGATCATGAGGATACTGATGGTTCAGGCACCGACCGACTCGATACAGTTCCGATTCACCGTCCATTTTTTCGGCGGAACCAAGAAACGCAAACAGCTGATCGTTCTTCTTTTCCCGGACTCGCGGCGGATTGACGCGAAACTCAATGTCGGTGACCCAGGCAGTGCCTTTCAACGAGTACTGACCAGCGATTCGATTTCGTCCGCGTGGCCTTCTTTCGCCTGTTTTCGAAGATGTTCCGTGATCGCTTCTGCAAGACGCTCCTCGGGCTGCTGGTCCGGAAGGATTTCGAACCACACGTCCGGGAACGACGGCGTAAATGCAATTCTACGATCAAACCGCTTCATCGTGACCAGCAGCAGTTTGAGTCGAGCGGTCTGTTTAGAAACTTCAATTCGGATTTCGCACCGCTTCGTTTCAATCTCAGGATTCAACGTCCATGCCGCAAGTGTGTCGTGTCGCTGAATCTTGTCGAGTTCCACAAGCATCTCGCGGACTTTGTGTGTCAGCTTATTGATGGCAGCCTGAAGTGTGGGCGACGTCATTACCGGCGCATCAAAGAATAACGGCCGGACAGCATACTCCGGCGGCTTACCCGGAGCAGCCGCAGCCGCTGTTTCAATGCAAACAGGAATGGTGAGATCCATGGGGGAATGACCAATGTCTAAGGACCAATGACCAATAGTGAACAATGCTGCAGGCCGGACCGAGCGATAGCGAGTTCCGGCAATTCGGGATTCCTTTAACACGCCAGAACTCGCGGCAAGTTGTAATCAGTAGAAAGGTTCTTGAGTCAACATCTATTCTCGCCCCGTGCCAGCTCGCCTGGCACGAGCGGGAGATTTGTAGTTACTCAACGTGAACGTACGGGAAATCCGGTGAAGACATGGACGTCCGGCTTTCTGTTC
>QWOO01000046.1 GCA_003669615.1 Planctomycetota bacterium | reverse complement strand
CGTTATCAGGCGAACATTCTTCGGGACATTTGCAGGCGCATTTTCAGGTGCCTGCACAAGAGTTAATTGTGGCCATTCTGGATGTCGAGACCACGCAGCGAGCAATGTGGCAGTTCCTTTTAGCGTACTTCGTCCAGCCAAATGAAAAAATCGGCTGTAGTCAGGCGTTTCATCCGCAAGTTGACGATCAAACGAGGTAAAACCAACGTAATGAACGGCAGGACCAAACCCAGAAAACACAGTCTCCGCGTGCCGCGTCTTGCACAAGATGTGATCTACGTGTTTGAGACGCTGGGTATGCCGCTTAGGAAAACGCTCTTGGTTTGGGACGAGTGCGACGCATCCGGGAAGGCGGCCTAACAAAAACGGTATCCGCTCAGTCAGCAGGTAGAGATCTGAATTGTCTCTCGTCTGACGTGATGACATTGAGGCTACTATTTGCTTCCACAGAGATTCAGGTCGCTTTTGCGACCGATAGTCCACATCGTGGCCGGAACTCAGCACTGCTTCCATGATCGCAACATCGCGATCGATCCCGACGCCGTTCTTCCTCGCAACGATGTGAACGCTCTTCATACTGAAATCCTATACCGCAAACACAGAAGTGTTGCAAATGTTGTGATCGAGGTGCGGGGTATCTTGTGTCAGTCGTTGGGAAAAACTCCTGCTGTATCGGTGCTGCAAATACACCAATATAGCAACGAATCGCGACATGGGCGATCGACATTTTTTGAGCATCAGAATTCACAGATCTTATCACCGACTGACTGGCAGGTGAAAGGTCATCTTGCAGACACAAATCGCACAAGCTGTGAACGCCGACAACAAAAAATCTGTTCGCTACTGCAAGCTCATATTCGGGATTCTGATTTTGGCCACACTCGCTATCGAGCTGTCTAACGAGCGTCCAATTCGACAGGTCTTCTGATAGCGTCAGTCGCAAGCGAAATACCGAATACGATTGCCATTGCGGTGTTTTTTACTTAGGACTAGACTTTTCAAATCATGTGTCTGTGCATAGCCCTCAGCTAGCCTAAAAACAGCCTGCTTGTGTCTCGATTGACGCGGACTGTACGTGAGGCGGTTGTACTTCACCGCAAGAAAGCACTCCGTTTGCGTCCGAGTAACAGCACGAATACACTGAAGGTCGAAGGGTTGTCGAATGGAAGCATCGAAAGAGAACCGACCGGTCATCACAAGGATCCTAAACAAAGAACGACCAAGGACGATCCTGGATGCCCCATCGGGTGACGGTTGGATTGGTAAGGGACTCGAATATGACGTCGAATTGACCGGCGTGGATCTGTTTGAAAGCGCCCCTGAGGGATACACAGGTTTTTGTCAAGCAGACCTTGACTATGGACTTCCGGATCATCTCGGTGAGTTCGATGCCTTCGTCACATGCGAGGGCATCGAACATGTCGGTAATCCACTGCTGTTGCTCGAACACGCGGCCAGGCACTTGGTGCATGGCGGGCTGATTATCGTCACCACGCCGAACACATGGTTTCCCGCTTCACGTCTACAATTCCTGATTCGAGGCTTTTTTCCGAGCTTTCCGTGCCTTGTTGGACGAATCAAACGTGGTACTCACATGCACATCACGCCGTGGTCGTTTCCGCACCTGTTTCTTTATCTGAAACTCGCCGGCTACTCGGACATACAGCTGCACGATGTTGACGAGCCAAAACCAAGACATTTCTTCGAGCGTATTTTTGCGATGCCGCAGCTACATTCGTGCCGGAAAAAAGCGAAGGCGGCGACGGACGACGAAGAGCGGGAGTTTTGGAAAAACGCTGGCTCAGCACAGTCCATTTTCGGCCGACGTCTGGTTGTGACTGCACGCAAACGTCAGAGCAACCTAGATAACATTCGCTTAGCCCACATCCACTAATCTGGCTTGCACAGATTTGATTGTCATGATGACAAAGTCTCCGAGGAAACATCAGGTGGCGACCGTTGTCTGAATCCGGATTTCACCTCAACCTGATCCCCTTACAGAGCCTTCGAAATGCGTGCGTGTGCTGAAACGCTTGAATCTGAGATGTCTGCTGAAGAATTGCGGTTGCTGCAACGGCTGCTGGCGCAGAATTCGAAACAGGGGAAACATCTTGAAATCGGTACGGCTGCGGGAGGCACGCTGGTGTCGATGATGAAGACGTTTGCAGACGATCAGCGGCCCCCCTTCGTCGTGGTTGACCGGATGACATATTTCCCTAACCAGCAGCAATTAGTGTACGAAAATCTGCGTGCTAACCAGATTGATCCGTCTGGCGTGGATTTCCGTCAGGCGTCCAGTTCGCAGGCTTATCGGCAGGCGCGATCCTCGGGCGAAACGTTTGAGTTTATTCTGGTTGATGCTTCACACAAAATCATTTCGGTCATGGCGGACCTTCGATGGGCGGGACTGCTGAAGCCTGGTGGGATCATCTGTTTTCACGATTATTCCCCGAAGTTTCCAGGCGTCCGGATGTGTGTTGATCGTTTTCTGGGAAAACACCAGAACTATCAGCGTCTCGACTGTGCAGGGACGTTGCTCGCCATTCGGAAGACGGCTGCGGGGACTACAGACGAAGTCACGATCAGCGACCGCATCTACTCGATTGCATGGCACTTCCCTCTGGAGATCGAACGAAGGCGGGCAAAGCGTCAGATCGGTCGAGTCGCCTAGCGCCGCTGGTGATGTGTGAAGAACCAATGGCGTTTCACGCCAGGCGCTCGGGTCTCCCTCCATGGTCGCTGGTATTCGGCGGGGGCGGTAGTAGTCGAAAACGTGATTGCCGCAATTTCTGAGAGAGTTGTTGATTCGAATGAGAACTCACATTGCGATTGTTCGACAATCCTATCGAGATGACGGGGGAGCGGAAAGATTCGTGTCCCGACTTCTTTCTGTTATCGGGACGCCGGACATCGACGTAACGCTTATCACGCGCCGCTGGCAGGAATTAACCGGTAATCACGATCACGTCAGTGTGTTGAACTGCAATCCTGGCTACGTCGGCCGTCTGACGCGCGAATGGAGATTCTCAACCGCTGTTCAGCAGGCGATCAAGGAGGGGCATTTCGACCTGGTGCAGACCAACGAACGCATCCCCGGCTGTCACATTTATCGGGCCGGTGATGGCGTGCATCGAGAATGGCTGTCTCAGAAGGCCCGCACCCAGTCACTGTTAGGGCGAATTCATTCCCTGATCAGTCCTTATCACATCTACCTGAAATGGGCAGAAAAGAAGCTGTTCGAAGACAGCCGATTGAACGCAGTGATCTGTAATTCGAAGATGGTGAAGGATGAAATTCTAAAGCATTTCAGGATTGATCACAGGAAGATCCATGTGATCTACAATTCCGTTGACGGAGATGAATTCCACCCGAGAGTCAGGATGCACAGGTCTGCTCTTCGACAAGAGCTGGGGTTGAGCGAATCAGAACCTGTGTTTCTCCTTGTTGGCTCGGGATTCGAACGTAAAGGACTCGCGACGGCGATCAAAGCTGCGGCCGTTGTTCCGGACGCCCGGCTTGTTGTTGTCGGTAACGCGAAACGGAACACTTCCTATCTGTCTTTGGCGCGGCGTCTGGGCTGTCTTGATCGGATTCGTTTTGCAGGGGTCGTGAAAGATGTGCGACCGTGGTACGGCATGGCTGATGCGCTCCTGCTGCCCACGCTCTACGATCCTTTTCCAAACGTTGTGCTTGAAGCCATGAGCTGCGGGCTGCCGGTGATCACAACGACACATTGTGGCGGCATCGACATTATAGAACCATCGCAAAGCGGATATATCTGCGACGCTCTGGACGATGGAGCAATCGCTGACAGCATGCGGAAATTAACGGACCCGGTTCATGCAAGTGCCATGGGTGCTGCAGCCCGCAAAGCTGTCGAACTCATGTCCCCTGCGCGAATGAAGAATGAACTCACAAGACTGTATATGGGCCTGATGGAGTCTACCGATGAAAAGAAGTCTTAGAATCCTGCACTCGGAGAACTCAGTTGGATGGGGTGGCCAGGAGCTTCGCATTCTGCATGAAGCTCGCGGAATGGCGGAGCGCGGACATGACGTGTCGATTGCCTGTCCTCCGGATTCGGAGATTTTCAGTGCGGCGCATAAGATGAAGATACCAGTCACGGGATTGCCGATCAGCCGCCGGAATCTGTCTGCGTTGTCGGCCGTGATTCGTTTTCTGCGGCACAATACGTTCGACATTATCAACACACACAGTTCGACGGACAGTTGGCTGTTTGCCACTGCGGCGAAATTTCTCAGGCTGCGCACAGGTCTGGTACGCACCAGACATATCTCGGCGGACGTCGGACGGGATCCGTTTACACACTGGGTCTACAGATACGGTGCTGGTCGGGTCGTCACGACAGGAGAACGTTTACGAAAAAACCTGATCGAACGAAACGGTTTGCCTGCCGAGCATGTGGTTTCGGTTCCCACCGGGATCGACCTGGAAAAGTTTGTTCCCGGAAGCCAGACAGCGGCTCGACTCAGGCTTGGTCTTCCTGTCGACAAACCTCTGATTGGAGTCGTTGCCACATTAAGAAGCTGGAAAGGGCATCGCTACCTGATCGATGCGGCAGATATTCTTCGCGACACCGGCTTTCATTATGCAGTGGTTGGTGATGGTCCCCAACGCGAGAATATTTCGCAGCAATTGGGGCAATTGGATCTGACGGATCACTTTACGTGCCCAGGTAATACTGACAATGTGGCGGACTGGATGCAGGCGATGGACATTTTCGTCCTGCCGTCATACGCCAACGAGGGAGTACCGCAGAGCATTATGCAGGCGATGGCCTGTGGTCTTCCGGTGATATCAACCCCCGTTGGCAGCATTACTGAAGCGGTCGCGGATGGAGACACTGGCCGGATTATTCCCGCCCAGAACGCTGCTCTGCTTGCCAGCGAAATTCGTAACCTGATGGAAGATGGGGAACGAAGAAGACATTATGGAGCTGCAGCACGCCGAAAAGCAGTCAGTGAATTCGGAAAAGAAAAAATGCTCGATAGAATGGAGGACGTTTTTGATTCTGTCCTTCCGGTTAAGGCTCCACGCTGTGCAGATCGAAAACGCGTCGCTTAAAGCCCCTGCATCACGTGGCTGAGCTCACCTGCCCGGACGTCCTGAATGACAGTGAGAATCCTGCCTGGTCCTGACAGTCAACTGTCAATCTGTGGCTCATGATACCATTCACAGTGATTCGCCGGCTAATAGAAGTTTATATCGTCCTCTTGTTCCTATGAAACCGTCACGGAAGTCCAGATGCGTGAACACAAAATGAATTCTACGCCTGAATATATGAAGCAGGCGGGCGAGTATTTTCAGAAGATGAATCCGGGACAACGTATCCTGGATATTCCGGCTGGCAGTGGCAAACTCACGCAGCAGCTTCGAAACGCCGGGCACATCGTGACGCCCGCTGATATAAACGAACACCAAAGTGACTACGTCTATGCGGACATGAACAAGAGATTGCCGTTCGCGGATAATCACTTTGACGCGGTGGTATGCCTCGAAGGTCTGGAGCACCTTCTGGATCCTTATATGTTAATGCAGGAACTGATCCGAGTGACGCGAGTTGGCGGTCAGGTAATGATCTCGACACCAAATATCATGAATATGTATTCGAGGCTGCAGTTCTTACTGACTGGCACGTTTTATCAGTTCCATCCGTCACAACTGGAAGATATTCCGCCGGGGGAAATGCGTGATCGATTCCATATTTCTCCGATGTCGTATCACCGCATTCGCTATCTTGCGGAGCACCTGGGGGCATCCGTGAAGCATGTTTCGGGGGACAAAATCAAGCGGCTACTCCTGCTTCCCCTATACGTAGTTATTCGCCTGCTTGGTAAGCCTTGGTCGTGGTCGTTGTTTTGCTCCGGAAAATATAAAAAGAATGCCCGGCGAAATATGGAAATTTATAATGACATTAACTCAGGGGCGCTTTTATACAGTCGTTCGTTAATCATTGTTCTGCAGAAGGAGGCAAGTGCTGAGCAGTTGTACGATCAGCGTCGGACTGTTACCTGAGCCTTGTCAGGTCGGAACAAGCAGCCTGCGGTCGTGGTTTCGCCAGTTCTGAGTACTTCAAATATGACGCCTGTGCGCCGTGCCAGGCAAGAAACAGACCGTCGGAGCCATCAAGGAAGCCACGACGAAGCACATAGGCTTTCAGGAAGTTGCCGAGAGCATGCCTCCATGCCTTAAATCGTGTGGAAGAAGCACCGCTCTCACGAAGAAACTCGACCATCATCAGGGCATACTTGCGGTTTCGCGAAACATATTCGGCGCGCGAAGCGTAGCTGTAGTGCAGAAGCTCAGATTTCAGATTTTTCGTGACACCTTCCGTGATAACCGATTCATGAGGATTGGTGCCACCCCACCGGCACTGCGATCGCGAGAATAATCGCAACACAAAGTCCGGATTCCAGTTTCCATACCGAATTTGTCGATCTCCGATGAAGTTTTTTCTGGGGAACTTGTACCCGGCAACATTGAATTTCAAAGACAGGATTTCCTGTCGCAGGGATTCAGTGAGAAATTCATCGGCGTCAAGTGACAGCACCCAATCGTTCCGGCATTCGTCGAGGGCGCTATTCTTCTGTTGCTTAAATGTATCGAAATCGCGATGAATGAGTCGCGTTTTGGGAAACGAACGAACGATTTCAATTGTTCTGTCAGTCGAACCGGAGTCGATGACAACGATCTCGTCGCACCAATCGAGCTGTTGCAGGCACTTCCCGATAAAGTTTTCTTCATTCAGGCAGATGATGGCTGCTGAAATAGCGGGCGGAACAACCGTATTGACGGGAAGATTTCGTTGCAGATGAGGCATTTGGCCTCCCCAGAAGAGAATTGTACCAGAAGAGAATTATAACTGTTTCGAGTTGAGCATAGGGATTGCCCGAAGTTCCCGACAATCATCCTCACAGCTTGACAGGCTGACTGCGACCGGGACGCTCGTTCGTTCCGGATCATCTTTGAACAATCCTGACGATGGCCACTTGTCGGGAACTTTGCGACGGGGTGCTTTGAACAGCAGGTGAAATGAGGCGGGCGGATAGTATCAGCGGCTTGTCTGCCAGGGCAAGATCAATGCGTAATCTGTTGCTTCGTTGGTCACGATCAGATGACATCCCTGATGGCTCAAAGCGCGGCATGACAAGGGGGCATTACAGGGGGGCAACTCATCTTGATCGCTTGAGCGTGTTTCAGTAGATTCCGAGTCGACGACGGAGCGAAGGTGATCATCCGCTCTTGTAGATTCTGCTGGCGGGAGTCTGATTCTCTTTCCATATAGCAGTTCACTGGACAGCAGTGGGTATTATTTGAGGTGTCTCGTCAATATGTCGCTGAGTAATCAGGCGATACTTAATGATTTTCTGAATAACACAACTGTGAGAAGGGAAGAATACTTCATGGAATCATGGATTAAACGAACCAGGCAGCGTATTCGGGAAAGCGTTCCCGGCAGCATCTACTGTGCGTGTGTCAATGCAATGAATTTTGTTCAGGGACGGCGACACCGAGTGCTCCCTTTTGAAAACGGTGTGCTGTCTATCAGCGATGGCGACGACACGATTTATATTTCGCAGCGAAAGCGTCACCCGAGGTACAAAAAAGGGATCACCAAATGGGTCAATAGTCTGGCGGCTCAATATCAGCTCAACCGGATCAGCCTGGCCCCCGGCGGGGTCTTTATCGACTGTGGTGCCAATGTCGGTGAGCTGGGGATCTGGGCTCGGCGCAACGGGCTTGAATATCATGCGTTTGAACCCGAGTCCAAAGAGGCTCGCTGTTGTGATCTGAACAATTACCGTGGCGAAGCGCGAACAAATCGGATGGGGCTCTGGTTCGAGGACACTGAGCTTAAGTTCTATTCCAAGGCTCATTCTGCAGACAGTTCGTTTATCGAAATCAGTCAATACGACAGCATCAAGACGGTGAAAGTCGCAACACTTGATCAGTATGTTCAGCAGAAAAACATAAAGGCCATCGAAGTATTGAAAATCGAAGCGGAAGGTGCTGAGCCGGAAGTCCTGCGAGGAGCAGAGAAAACGCTTAGACGCTGTCACTTCGTCACCATTGATTGCGGATGTGAACGCGGGATAAAAGGAGAAAACACGATCCGGGACGCTTGTAACTCGGTCTACGAGAGAGGCTTTCGCATGATCGACACGATGGTGTCAAATGAACGAGTGATTCTGATGTTTGAGAACATGTCACAGGTGGCCAGTAAGGCGGCGTGAGTAAGTCCTAGAAAGCGGCTTGAATTTCTTGCCGTCGTGAGCCTGTAAGGAATTGCATGATGCATGATTTCGTTCGCATTGGTTCGTATGTCTGGCCATACCGTCGGCTGTTCGTGCTGTCGGTCATTTGCGCAAGTATTGTGTCTGCATTTTGGGCACTGAATCTCTCAATTGCATTCCCGGTCGTCAAAGTGCTGTTCCAGAACGACAGTCTGCATGATTACGTCGAAAATGAAATCGCGTTGTTGGAGACAGCGATTCGCGTAGATACGGCAGCTCTTGATTCCATTCCTGAAGATCAGGTAAAGGAACGCGCTAAGCTACAGTACAGAGCGAGTGAAAGATCACGAAACCTGCTGATGCTGACCAAGGTTCGACGATCCGTATTGCCCTACGTTCCCAAAGACAAATTCGACGCGATGGCATTGATTCTCTGTGTACTGCTGGCCGCGACATTCCTGAAGGGCTTGTTCATTTACTATCAGGAAATGCTTGTTGGCAGCGTCGTTCAGTTGACCGTCAACAGCATTCGACAGGACTGTTTCCGATCGGCACTTCGGCTCGATTATCAGTCGCTCAATCGGATTGGCACATCGGCCCTGATGTCGCGTATGACCAACGACATCGAACAAATGACGGCTGCAATCCGCGTGTTCGGTGTGACACTGGTTCGTGAGCCTCTGAAGGCAGGTGCCTGCACGCTGCTGGCGTTCTACGTCAACTGGCGGCTGACAATGCTGGCCATCACCGTAGTTCCGCTGCTCGGCCTGGTTTTCAATCTGTTCGGAAAGCGGCTGCGTCGCGCATCGCACCGAACGATGGAGAGCATGGCAAGAATCTACGAGTGCATTTCGGAGACATTCGGATCAGCTCGCGTGGTCATTGCCTTTTCCGGCTTTCGCAAGCACCGTAAACAATTTCTGAAAGCGAATCGTGACTACTATGCAGGTTCCATGAAGATTGTCCGACTGGGTGCTCTGGTGCGGCCGATCAGCGAGATCATGGGTGTCGTCGCCGTCTTTGCGGCTCTGGCTCCCGGCGCCTATCTGGTGCTGCGAAACACCGATTCGATTCTCGGCATCAAATTGGCCTCAGAAACCATGAGTATCGCGGAACTGACCACACTGTACGCGCTGCTGGCCGGTACTCTGGATCCGGTCCGAAAGTTGTCCGGAATTTTTGAACAGGTAAAACGCGGCATGGCGGGCTCTGAAAGAGTCTTTGACCTGATCGATGAACGCTCCATCGTTCCAGAGCCAAAATCACCTCGCATGATGATTCGCCACTCCTCCATGATTTCTCTGCAGGACATCTCGTTCCGGTACGAGGGTACTGAAGCAGAAGAAAATCAGCGGCCGCTCGCGTTGAAGGGTGTCTCACTCAATGTTCGTTTTGGCGAAGCCATCGCTATCGTCGGCGGAAACGGATCAGGTAAATCCACTCTGCTGAGCCTCCTGCCGCGATTCATGGATCCGCATGAGGGGCGAGTCTTAATCGATGGCGTGGACATTCGCGAATTGCGTACGCACGATCTGCGTAGCCAGATGGGGCTTGTGACGCAGGACACGCTGCTGTTTAACGACACGATTTTTGAAAACATTCGATACGGAAACCCTTCGGCCACTCGCGAAATGGTGCTGGATGCCGCCAACCAGGCCCAGGCTGCCGGGTTCATTCGTCAATTGCCGAACGGCTTTGACACGGTGATCGGTGACAAGGGTGGAAAGCTTTCCGGCGGTCAGCGCCAGCGTATTGCACTGGCCCGTGCGATTCTCAGAGACCCGGCAATTCTGATTCTGGATGAAGCGACTTCTGCAGTGGATTCGCAGAGCGAAGAAGTCATTCACACGGTGCTCAAGGAATTTTCCAAGAACCGGACGGTGTTCATCATCAGCCATGTTTTGAATCGAACATTCCTCGACCTTGTCACACGCATCGTGGTTATGGATCAGGGCCGCATCGTCGCCACCGGCACTCATGAAGAATTGATGCGATCCTGCGACGCGTACCGCGCACTGAATCAGCCCCAACTGATTATTCGAGACGCTGCCTGACACGATGCTCCGTCATCATGAGGTTTGTTATGCATCGACGAATTCGGAACCAATTGCCGTTGACCATCTGGCAGTTTCTTGATGGTCGACCGGGCCACGAGAACCAGGTGAAGGGTCTGACCGAGGCCATCAGCAGAAATCATGACGTTGATGTGTTTGATGTGCGTGTGCGCAGCGATCTTTCGGGCCTGAAAAGCCTGCTTCCGGGTCGACTCGACTTTGGATATTCCCTGCCCTCGCCCGACGTGCTGATCGGGGCCGGTCATTCCACACACCTGCCGATGCTGGCGAGTAAGAAGCGGTTTGGCGGGCACACGATTGTCATCATGAAGCCCAGTCTTCCGCTGGCTTTGTTTGATCTTTGCTTGATCCCGGCTCACGACCGACTGCTCTTTCCGGCCAGAAATGTTATCCGCACAGAGGGTGCTCTGAATCGCGTTCGGCCATCCACACGTCAAAATCATGAGCGTGGGATGATCCTCATTGGTGGTCCATCCCGCCATTTTCACTGGTCAGATTCTGCAATTGTAAACCAGGTTCAGGCAGTCGCTTGCAACAGCGAACTTCGTTGGACGATTGCTACATCCGAGAGAACTCCCGCGAGCTTTCTGAGACTCTGCGAAGAAACGATTCCGCACATTCCCATCGTATCGTGCCGAGATTGCTCCAATGACTGGCTGCCCGAACAGCTGAGTCAAAGCGGCGTTGTCTGGGTCTCCTGCGACAGCATGTCGATGATTTATGAGGCCCTGACCGCGGGCGCGAGAGTCGGCCTTCTGGAACTGAAACCATTGTTCGCTGGCCGCATCTCTGCAAACATTGAGCGACTCGCTCGGAACTCTTTGGCAACTCCGTGGAGTCGCTGGATCAAAGGCGATTCATTGACCGCGTTTCGCCGACCGTTCTCTGAATCCGATCGCTGCTCCGTAGCTGTGCTGGATCATTGCCTTTCACAATCATGGGCAGGTTTGCGACAAGGTCTGTTTACAGACTTCCTGAACACCAACCACCTTCTCGACAATAGCTCAGCGCGACTGGAAAGCCTTGCCGGATTCACCAATAACGTTCACGTGCCCATTCACTGACGCCCATGGCATGCGTATCGCAGCATGGGTCGAAGACCAGCCAGTCTCTTCTCTGACGTCCGATAACTAAAACAACCTGACCGAAACGTGACGTTAAATCAATTGCCGTTGGTCACAATGCACAATGAATCGGATGACAGGATTTTCGCTTCATGTCTCGACCTGAACTGCCACCGGAAGCGATCTGTAAATCCATTCCAACCTTCCAGTTTCCAAAGTCTCTGCTGCAGCCGCTGATACGTCCGTGGATTCGCATGCAGGACTCACGACTCTTGCCAGCCGTTCCACTGCGGCAGCATCTCGTGATCTGCGGTTTCCCGCGGAGTGGCACCACACTGTGCCAGTTGATGATCGAATCGTGCATCGACGGCATCAGAACATTCGGCCGTGAGCGCCGCGGCCTGGAAATGGCGCAATACGGCCGTCGAACACATTCTCGCGTGGTGACGAAACGGCCCAAAGACATTTTCTTGATCCCCGAATTGCGGGATTTTTACGCATCTCACACGGCTGACGTACGTTTCATTCTGATGAGCCGCGATCCGCGCGCGATCCTCACTTCCGTTCATTTTTCAAATCCCTCAGACTATTTCGTGTCGGTTGATCAGTGGCGACATGTCTATCGACACTGGAAATGGTCCGTGTCCGCAGCGGACGTGCTGCCTGTTCGCTACGAGGATCTGGTCGCTCGTCCTGACGTTGTGGAATGCCAGGTCGCCGAACTGACTGGATGGCCCGTCTCGCGTCCGTTCTGCGATTTTCACGAGTCAGTCCCAGCGGGTTTCGACGGGCGAGCGTTGAACGGTCTGCGTGCGCTGGATAAAACAAATCTTAACCGCTGGCAGGACGAGTCCCATCGGGAAAGAATCCGAGTCCTGCTTCAGAAGATGCCTGAACTGCCCGAAGTGCTGATCGATCTTGGTTACGAAACAGGCGATGCATGGACTCACAAATACAGGCAAATACTCAATGTTCAGCCGTCCGCCGCATGAACTCATTGAGCAGGCTTGTCTCTCATGATCATCTCGCACAAGTACAGGTTCATCTTTCTCAAGACCGCCAAGACCGCGGGAACAAGTATCGAGATCGCATTGTCAAAATTCCTCGGCGATGATGACATCATCACGCCAGTTTCATCCGACGATGAAAACATTCGCCGCCAGCTGGGCTACCGCGGGCCGCAGAATTTCCGACGCACTCCTGGAAAGCGCCGAGTATCCTCGTTCTTCAGCACGATGTTCGGCAGGCGACAAAAAGCATTTTACAACCATATGCCGGCGCACGAAGTCCGCGATCTGATCGGTGACGAAATCTGGAACGGGTATTACAAGTTCTGTTTCGAACGCAATCCGTTTGATCGAGTAGTCTCGCTCTATTACTGGTGTCACAAGACTGAGCCGCGACCAACAATGGCTGAATTCCTGAAGCACAAGGAAATTCAACTTCTTTCCACACGCGGCATCTCTCTTTACACATTCGACGGGGAGCAGCCTGTTGTCGACAAGATCGGACGTTATGAAACACTGACGCACGATCTGGACGAGATCCGTCAGCGGCTTGGAATTCCGGAGCCGCTGGTCCTGCCCCAGGCAAAGACTTCACACCGAACCGATCGACGCCATTACTCAGAAATTCTGGATGACGAATGCCGCGATGAGATCGCCGCCCGATTTCATCGCGAGATGCAGTTGTTCGATTATCGCTTCTAAATCAGTCGCCTGCCGACAGCAGAAGCGCGGAATGCCGCGTCGAAAAGACTTCTAAGCCAGAAACTTCCCCGCGGCGATTGTCTGCACAACTTTCAACGCCGAATCCAGCAGAACGATGTCAGCGCGCTTGCCGACTTCCAGACTTCCGGTCTCATGAGAAATTTCCGTTCGCTCGGCGGGCGTCAGGCTGGCCATGCGAATGACATCGGGAAGTGACGCGGAGGTGTTCTGTCTCATATGCCGAACCATGTGGTCCATACCGACGATGGAACTTGCCAGACTTCCGTTGGGAGCCCACCCAACCTTGCCATCACTGCGGAACATTGTCCCCTCTTCAGCGTTTCCAAACAGATATTCGCCAGGCGGCATATCGAGCGCACGATTGCAGTCGGTGACCAGACACAATCGTGTAGCGCCTTTCATGCGATATGCGAACTCCAGAAGTTCCGGAGCCAGATGACAGCCATCCGCAATGACCTCGGTACTCATCTCCGAATTCATCAGCACAAACTCGGCCATGCTCCCCTGCATGGGCACGTTAAAGCGTTGCCGCATGGATGGCACAGAACTCATGGCACACCAAAAATGATCCACATGCCTCATGCCGGCATCAAAGGCAAGCTGCATCTCATTCCAGCTGGAGTTTGAATGTCCGCAAGTGACAAGGCACTGATGTCGCCGGGCTAAATTGTAGAACTCGCCTGCTCCCGGCAGTTCAGCGGCACAGGTGGCAACACGAATCAGATTTGTCGCAAAGTACTTTTCGTATTCGCTGCTGTTCGGTGGCCGACAGCCATCTTTGGGATGACATCCCACTTTGTCTTCGGCAAAGTAGGGACCATAAAGATGAATACCGGCCAACGTCGGTCCACAGGATCCGGCGAACTCACGACCGACCGCTTCACAGGCACTGATCATCGTCATAATGTGCGGAAAACTTCCGGTCGTTGTTGTTGGAAAGATTGTCGTGGTTCCATGTCGCGCATGCGCTTCACAGGCGATGCGGACGGCTTCAGCAGTTCCATCCATGAAATCAGAACCAGCGCCGCCGTGCACGTGGATATCCACAAACCCGGGCGAGATATAGCCGCCTTTTGCATCGATAATCCGGACGGACCTGTCACGCTGCTCTTCTTGTCCAACGGCAACAATTCGGGAGCCGACAAATTCGACCATGCCGTTTGCCAGCAAACCATCCGGTAAAACGACAGTGCCATTAATAATGGCAAAGTGTTCTTCGTTTTGGCTTGGATTCCTCTGGCTCATTGTCATACGAACTCCGCATTCACTGTCGACACTGACGAACCGTCGTCGAACATGACAAGGTTCATTGAAACGGCGAGGTCGGGAAGGCAGTCATTGTGAAGCCGGCCAAAGGTGAACGTGACGCAGGGAGTCGTCATGCGGATTTGATTAGAAATCAGCCCCCGCTGCAGCAGCGGCCGATTGTCTGGCGCAAACTCCACGCAAACAGTTCGTCGAAACCAGGGTTCATACACGAGTTGCCACCCGTTGTCCGAACGACGCAGGAAACATTTCGCGCGTGCTTTGATAGGCCCGACGGCCGACACCGGAAAAACAACCAGCGACGTGCCTGGCCGCGATCTCCCGAGCTGGGACCGGAAAAATTCCAGCAACATAGTTCGAAAGAAGATCTCGCTACGCCAGATCCATCCAAACACCATGAAACACACAAAGAACATAGCCGCATTCACTGCGGCAGCTGTTGAAGGACTCCAGGCATATAAAGCCATCAAGGCTGCGCAAACGGCTTTGTTGGAGAACTCAAAGACAGCGTCAAGGAACGGCACAGGAGTGACCCAGATCAGGACTTCAAAGAAAAACTTCACCGCGTTAATGACCAGAATATTAATGGCCGCGGCGATCATGAGAACTACGTCCATCGAAAAACTGATCAGTCCCATCTGCGCCACGGGAATGGTGACTTCTTCAACGTCGGACTGTGATGAAAGCAGCACCTTCATGACCAGCATGGTGATGATTCCCGACCACGCCTCCAGTTGATCAAGTGCCTGAGCGAACGGCTTACTGACTTTGGCAAGGCGCGGAACTGATGTGGCAATTGTCAGTGCAAGAAATGTCCAGAAGACAGCCGGGTTATGCAGAGGCGAATTCTCTCCCATGAGGGGATTTCCCGGTGAGATCCAGTCAGCTCCAAACAGGGACATTCCGCTCAGGCATGTGATCCCAAAGAATGGCGACAACGCTACCGGCGCCATTGGCCCCAGCCATTCTGCGATCGATAGTGTCTGTCCAAACTGTTGAGCGGCTACGATCTCGGCTTCTGAAATCGGAGCTCGCGATGCGCGCTGGAGATCAGGTTCCTGCGCGATCAATATCTGTACGGAATTCAGCATAAACAGCAGGGCCGCTGCTGCCAGAAACGGTTGAGCCAAAAGATACTTCATGTTCCGTTCGTCTGCGAAAAGTCGGTTTTGCGAAGTCCCCTGCGAAAGTATGATGGCCCCCACCACAAATTGAAGGGTTCGCCCGGCAAGATGCTGCAATTCGCAGAAAGCGGGCCATTATTAGCGGCCCTGGATCAACTTTCTGACTCAATTCTCCTGACCTTTTTCCCGGAGTTGTATTCTCATGATGTTCATCCGACTTCTTCGACTCAGTTTGCCGACCATCACCGCTTTAGCCGT
The DNA here is from genome assembly GCA_003669615.1 of Planctomycetota bacterium. Taxonomy (GTDB): domain Bacteria; phylum Planctomycetota; class Planctomycetia; order Planctomycetales; family Planctomycetaceae; genus SXXK01. The sequence continues at coordinate 17,591 of QWOO01000046.1, read as the reverse complement.
CGGTGTCGGCAGCCTCGCCGCTCAGGAATGGAAAAGCGGGATCGAATGGCAGGAGCCACCGCTGGTGACTCCCGGTGCGACGGACGATGCGCCTCCGTCGGATGCAGTCGTTCTGTTTGACGGGACGAATATGGACGCCTGGAGCGGCGGCGACAAATGGCTGATCGAAGACGGCGTGGCCATTCCACGAGAGACAGCCATCACCACAAAGCAGAATTTTGGCGACATGCAGCTGCATCTGGAATGGTCGGCTCCGACAGAAATTCGTGGCGACGGTCAGGGGCGAGGCAACAGCGGCTGTTATCTGATGGGCTTTTATGAAGTCCAGATTCTCGACTCGTTCGAAAACCCCACCTACTTTGACGGCCAGGCCGGTTCGATCTACAAGCAGACTGCCCCTTTGGCGAACGCGATGCGAAAGCCGGGCGAGTGGAATTACTACGACATCATTTTTAATGCACCTCAATTCAAGAGTAACGGTGATGTCCTGAAGCCAGGCTATGTCACTTTAATCCAGAACGGCGTGCTGATGCTGAACCATTTCGAAATGGAAGGGCCAACCAGTTTCGTGGAAGCACCCCATTACCAGCCCCACGCCGAAACTGGTCCGATCTCTCTTCAGTTCCACAATGACCCTGTCAAATTTCGCAACATCTGGGTACGGGAAATCAAGCCGGCTGTGGGTCGTCGAGTAAGTGCGCCGTTCAATCTGCAGGTTAAGAAGGAAACAGAAGAGCCTAAAAAAGAAGAACAGAAGAAGTCAGAAACGAAAGACGACAAGAAGGCAGAGACCCCCGCAGAGGATGCAAAGCCAGCCGAAGAGAAGAAAGACGACAAGTAACCACCGTCTTCAGCAGTCCGACTGACTGAACACCAAACGTAAAGAGCCCGAAGTTCGCAACGAATTGTTTGCAACCTCGGGCTCTTTCTTTTGGCACTGCTTCGCGTAGCAAAGTCGCGAAACATTTGCACAATCAACTGCGAATCTGGCCGACTCCGCGAACGACGAACTTGTAGCTTGTCAGCTCTCGCATTCCACAGGGACCGCGGGCATGAAAGCGATCAGTACTGATCCCGATCTCGGCACCCATGCCCAATTCTCCACCGTCGTTGAAGCGAGTGCTCGCATTAATCATCACGGCTGCAGAATCCACTTCGGCTTCGAACTTCATCGCAGCCGACACGCAGTCGGTAACGATTGCATCTGTGTGTGAGGAACCAAAACGGCGAATATGCTCAATCGCCTGTTCGATGTTATCCACGATCCGCACCGACATGATCAGATCCATATGCTCCGTTCCATAATCTTCATCCGTCACCGGCTTCCCGCCCGAGATCATGGCGAGACTGGCCGGACAGCAGCGCAGTTCCACTCCGTGTGACTGCAGCTCGGCAGCCAGTCGCGGCAACAGATGCGGAACTGCCGCACGATGAATCAACAGCGTCTCCGCAGCATTGCACACGCCAGGTCGATGGCACTTGCTGTTGACGGTGATGTCGACAGCCATCTTCTCGTCGGAAGCCGCATCCACATAGACGTGGCAGATCCCGTCGAAGTGCTTGATCACGGGCATCGTCGCTTCGCGAGTGACTCGTTCAATCAGCGACCGTCCCCCGCGTGGGATGGTGACATCGATCAGGCTGCCCATGGAAAGCAGCTCGCCCACGATGCTTCGGTCGATGGAATCCACAAGCTGCACAGCATTCTTTGGCAGTCCCTCGGACTCTAACGCTTCCTGAATAACCTGCTGCAACGCCCGGTTGCTGTGAATCGCTTCGCTGCCACCTCGCAGGATGACCGCGTTGCCGCTTTTGACACACAGCGCGGCAGCGTCAATCGTGACATTCGGACGCGATTCGTAGATAAAAAAAACAACACCCAGAGGAACTCGAACGCGACTGACAAATAACCCGTTCGGCCGACGCTGCCCTTCAATCACTTCACCGACAGGATCTGGCAGGGAGATGATGTGTTGGACAGCCTTCGCCAGGGTTTCGATCCGATCCGAAGTCAGCTTCAGACGATCCAGCATCGCGGAACTCAGGCCCGCTGCGGCGGCGGCGTCCATATCCTTCTCGTTCGCCGTCACGATCAGTGAACTGTTTGTGCGCAGCAGACTGGCAACTCGCTGAAGCCACGCGTTTTTGCGACCTGAGGCGATGGGTGCAAGTTCCGAAGAGGCGGCACGCGAGTTGCGAGCAAGCGACTGTGAATACTCAAGAGACATAGACATAAAACTTCAGGTGAGCGTGGGAGCAAGAAGATAGCAACGCGATCCGGATCCAGTCAAATTCCGCCCAGGGTTGTCGCCCGAGCAACGCGGCCAATACCCACAAGATACGCGCCGACTCGGAGCGACACCTTCTTTTCCTGTGCAGTCGACCACACTTTATCAAAGCTGCGAGTCATCGTGCGTTCAAGTTCTTCACGCACGCGACTTAAATCCCAGCGGAAATACTGCTGATTCTGAACCCATTCAAAATAGCTGACGGTCACGCCGCCCGCGTTGGCGAGAATGTCGGGCAGCACCACGATATCTTTTTGATGAAAGATCGCATCCGCCTCGGGAGTTGTCGGACCATTCGCCGCTTCGATGATGAATTTCGCCCGCACGTCCCCGGCATTGTCTTCCGTCAGAACGCCTCCCAGAGCCGCGGGAATCAGAACATCCACATCAAGAGCCAGCAATGCTTCGTTGGTGATGGAGTCACCTCCGGGAAACCCGGCCAGACTATTTTTGTCGGCCACCCATTGCAGAGCCGCAGGAATATCAATCCCTTCACGATTGAACACAGCGCCGCTGACGTCTGAGACAGCCACAATGCGACCGCCCGCTTTGTGCAAATACGAAGCGGTATAGGTGCCCACGTTTCCGAAGCCCTGAATCGCAACGGTTGACGTTTCAATCGACCGGCCGTACTTCCGCAAAAGAGCAAGCGTCAGAGTGCCAACGCCTCGCCCGGTCGCTTCTTCACGTCCTTCCGCCCCATACAGTTCCACGGGCTTGCCGGTCACACAACCAGGACTGAACCCATGAAACTTTTCGTACTGATTCATAATCCAGGCCATGGTCTGAGAATTCGTGCCCATGTCCGGCGCCGGAATATCCTTGTCCGGGCCAAAGATATCATGGATCTCGTCCACAAAACGACGAGTGAGTCGTTCGAGTTCATCGATTGAAAGATCCTTCGGATTGACGCTGATTCCGCCCTTCGCGCCCCCATAAGGAATATCAACCACGGCCGTCTTCCACGTCATCAGCGACGCCAGCGCAAGAACTTCGTCAGCGTTGACCTCATGATGGTAACGCAGGCCGCCTTTCATCGGGCCCCGTTTGCTGTTGTGCTGCATACGAAATCCGATGAACGTTGCCACTTCTCCGTTATCTCGTTTGATCGGAACCTGAACTTTGACTTCACGCTCGGGAGTCAGCAGCAGATTCCGCATGCTGGATGAAAGATTCATCACTGCAGCAGCTTCTTCGAAATATTGTTGGGCAGCTTCAAACGCAGTCTTCATAACACCAGACCTGTCAATGGAACAAAATCGCAGGCCGTATCGGGCATGCCTGACGGGACGATATACGTTGTTGATCCACGGATTCCAATGAAGCAACAGGAGCGATCGACGGGAACGGTCGAACATTCCTCTCTCCTGAATCGCGGAGCAGGAACATCTGCAGCGTCTTGTGGGGAATCTTTAATCTCTGCTGAAAACATTACCGAGACCACTGCGATGGTGGATCTGCCAGAAGGCAGCGAGCAATCTCACGAGCATACAACGCCATGCCTATTCGAGACAGCACGACGGTATCCTTTGAAAAGAGTTTTGCTGCATTTTCATTGCGAAACGCTACTGAGGTATCGCAAAAATGAATACTACCGGCTCGACAAAAACTGGCCAGAACCTCAAATGGAAACAGGCTGGCATACGGAGTGGCTCCGCTGACCCCGTATTGTCGACTCAAATCAGGTGCTTCGTCCGCAGAAACGACCTGCCAAAGCACTGGCGAGGTTGTGACCAATAATTGACCACCGGCGTTCGCCACGGAAGCTTGAAGGTTCTTAATGGGATCCAGGGCATGCCGAATCTGCAGACGCAAATCGGGCGGATGGTCCGTGATCCATGTCAGGCCAGAAGAAGATTGTTCAGCAGTCGTCGCAACGGACAACAATTCCGGAGCATGCCGTCGTGTCTGAGCTACGAACCAGCAGGCGGTCGCCGACTGTTTCGTGAGCTGCATCAGCATGCTTGCCGACTTCGCCTGTAGCCGAAACGACGCATGGGAACAAATCGCGTGATCCCCGTCGTGCAGAACGAGACTGCGATATCGGCTGTCGTCGCCGATATCTGTCATGTCCACATGCAGAATGACGAGGTCAGGCTTCAAGCGGGCCAGATCGTGCTCAAACTTCAATGAAGAAAGCAATGGACAATATCCGGGAACTCCTCCATTGATCACTTCAATTTCAGCGGTCGTGGACTTTGAGAGAAACTGCTTCAACCGAGCGGCGATGGTTTCTTCTTCAGCCACTCCACTACCACAAACAGAATCGTCGCCAAGAATCAGGATACGATACAAACCCGGGGCTGCAGGCGTCGCCACATCCGGCCCCCGACAGCCCAGCGAATTGACTCGAAAACGGACCGGCTCGACCCCCTGCCCCGGACTAACAGTTGTCTTTTGCAATCGACGAAGTTCGTGATGACAAACGGCAGATGGCATTAACAGCGGCTGATCAATCACACTTGCGGTTGAGGCGATTATTTGCACAGAAGGCATGGGGCGCGTCCGCAGCCAGATTTCAACGCCTGCCAATGCAACAAGCAACAGCACCAGTGCTGTGGTCGCATGTTTTACGGCAGTGAGGGGTTGAAGAGGCATCGGATGGGACGCACGTAAGTTGTTCAACAGGACACAGGACAGCACGACGCTGCTGACCCGAGATCAGGAAAGTGGCCCTCGTAGTTTATTCTCGCTGCGAACGTTGCCTCAATAGAGACTTGAGCACGTGTTCAGGTGTTCGGTACTAGTGACCGTTGAGAAACGAACTGGCTAATTCCCCAATGTTTTTCCGTATTCTTCTGATCGCCCGGTGGTGAATCATGCCATTCAGGCCGCTGTTGCGTATCGAGATATCATCGCGTTGCGGCAGGAAAACCGTTATTCTGCCATTCTAAAACTCTCTTTCATTTCCTTCTGAATTCCCGTGCCCATGCCCTTTGCATCACTGACAGGTAAAAGAGTCGTCATCACTGGCTCTTCGTCCGGCATCGGTCGCGCGATTGCGATTGAATGCGCGAAGGCCGGCGCAGACATCATCCTGAATTGCCAGAAGTCAATTGAGCAAGCTCATGAGGTCGCTGCAGAACTGGTGAGTCTGGGAGTCTCCTCGAATGTTATTCAGGCAAACGTGGCTGACAGCAACGACCGCGAACGTCTGCTTTCTGAGGCCTTCAAAATCGGCCCTGTGCATGCCCTCATCAACAACGCAGGTGCAGATTTACTCACTACAGAATTCAAGGGCGCCGAATTCTCCGTCAAACTGGATCGACTCCTTCAGGTCGATGTGCTGGGCACGATTGAATTGTCTCGCGCTTTTGGCCGTCGGTTCCAAAGCCAGCAGCAAGGAGCGATCATCAACATCGGCTGGGATCAATCGGATCGCGGCATGGAAGGCGACAGCGGCGAACTTTTCGCAGCGGCCAAAAATTCGATCATGGGATTCAGTCGTTCGCTGGCCGTCAGCCTGGCGCCTCATGTTCGAGTCAATTGTATTGCGCCAGGCTGGATCCGAACTGCGTGGGGCGAAACAGCCAGCGAGTATTGGCAGCAGCGAGTGATGTCAGAGACTCCCCTGAAACGTTGGGGAGAGCCTGAGGATATTGCCAACATGGCCAGATTTCTGCTGAGCGAAGAAGCCGCTTTTATTACCGGCCAGATCATCAACGTGAATGGCGGTGCCGTACGCTAGAAAGAGAATTTCCCTTTAACTCAAAACGTACGCATGGCAGAAAAACGAAGACTTAACGTAACACGAATCGTTCGCTCATATCAACACCTATCATCGAACCGACGGTGCTCGCCTTTGAACCGCCTCTGAAACTTTATGTCTCTTCCGCAGCAACAATCTCCGGCGTCACTGCTGTTCGTCACCGGGCGACTCGCAGAGGCAAGCCTGCGTGAAGAAGTCGAAAAAATCGCCGCTCGGCTCGGCTTCCGTTATGAGATCGCGGTGCCCGGAATCCAGGTGGCCGCGCTGTTGCATTCCAGCCTTCTGCTTCGACGACTGGAGGTACCGGATCACATTGACCGCGTGATTCTGCCAGGCTGGTGCCAGGGCGACCTCGCAGCTCTTGAACTGCATTTTGGGAAACCGTTTGAACGCGGGCCTCGGGATCTGCGAGACCTGCCTGAACATTTCGGACTCGGCAAACGCCGCACGGTGGATCTAAGTCGATATTCGACGGAAATCATTGCAGAAATTAACCACGCCACGCAATTACCGCTCTCGGACATCCTCCGTGAAGCCCGCGTCTTGATCGCGTCCGGCGCGAACATGATCGATGTAGGCGGTTCACCGGGTGAAAGCAGCCCGCGTGTTTTTGATATCGTGACAGCGCTGCGAAGTGAAGGAATTCGAGTCTCGATCGACAGCTTCGATCGCCATGAAGTGGAACAGGCAGTCCGGGCAGGCGCAGAACTTATCCTCAGCTGTAACCATGGCAATTTTGACTGGGTGACTCAGCTCGAGACAGAAGTGGTCGCTATCCCGGATACTCCGGATGACATGGATTCGCTCGATCGCCTGATCGAACGCCTGTCGGCCGCGAAAGTACGGTTCCGTGCTGATCCCATTATCGAACCCATCGGCATGGGCTTCACGTCTTCTCTGGACCGCTACATTCGTGTGCGGCAGAAACATCCGGAAGTCGCCATGATGATGGGTGTTGGCAACATTACGGAACTCACAGAAGTGGATTCCGCCGGCGTCAACATGCTGCTTGCTGCCATTTGCGAAGACCTGGGAATTCAAAGTATTCTGACAACTCAGGTGATCAATTGGTGCCGATCTGCCGTGGCGGAATTCGATGCGGCTCGACGGATGGTTCACCACGCGGTCGCCGCCAGAACAATTCCCAAGCACCTGAGTTCATCGCTTGTCATGTTGCGCGATTCGCGTCTCAAACCGACCTCGCAGTCCGCGCTGCAAAAGCTGTCTGCTGCGTTGTCCGATGAGAACTTTCGGATATTCGCAGAGTCCGGCGAGTTGCATTTGATGAACAGCAAAGGCTACGGGCATGGTGCTGATCCGTTCCGGATTTTCGCGGCCGCTGCTGCTCGACAGGTCGAAGCCGGAAACGCCATCGACAGTAACCATGCGTTTTATCTGGGATATGAAATGGCCCGCGCAGAAATAGCGTTGCATCTCGGGAAACAATATATCCAGGATGAAACGATGACCTGGGGACTGCTGGGGGAACTCAAGGCTTCTTCTTCGGCCGCACGGCATCAGGACGAAAAATCCTGATGACGACTGTGTCTGCAGATGAATTTGATTCGCTGGCAGCAAACTTCACAGGGGATAAGATCCGGGCCTCGCAGTCGTATTTGCCCAAAAACATTCCTGCTTCCTGAAAGAAAAAGGCTCCATGCTTCGCTCTGAACTCATCCATCCCGAAATCTCTCGAATCCTGGCTCGCGCCGGCCACAGTTCCAAAGTCCTTATCGCCGATGGCAATTATCCTGCGTCTTCCGCTATCGGCCCCAAAGCGGAACTGATCAGCCTGAATCTTGCGCCCGGCATGGTGACCGTCGCTCAGGTGCTGCGAGTCCTGCTGACGGCCATTCCTGTTGAGGCGGTCAGCACCATGGGAATGCCGGACGACGATCCATACCGCCTGCCTCATGATCCTCCGGTATGGAATGAGTACCGCTCGATCCTTTCGGCAGCCGGCCAGCCGATTGAGCTGACTCCCATCTCTCGCTGGGATTTCTATGACGCAGTGGAGTCCCGGGATCACGTGCTGACGATTCAGACGGGCGACCAGGCATTATGGGCAAACTTGCTTCTGACCGTCGGAGTTCGTCAGGCCAGCTAACGGAATCGTCGTCCGGAATACTTTTTTCGATTTTTCAGGCGAAAACCATCGGAATCGCCCGGGACGGAATCGCTCTTCTTGGAAAATTGTTCGTTCTGATATGCTTCGTATCCGCCCAAACAGACATGGGCGAGGTACGGGCCTGTTGAAACCCAGTTCTTACTCTATCGGCCGGACATTCTGAATGTCGGCCAGTTCATCGGGAGAGCTCTCTGATGGTGTCACGTTGCATTTCCAACATTTCTTTGATCGTCGCGATGTTCCTTGGCTGCTCTGCCGGAATCGCTCAGGACAGCCTGGCATGGAAATTCACGGCGGGTGAGTCGTTAAAATACGTCGTCCAGCAGTCCACCCAAATGGAAATGGACCTGAACGGTCAAAAGCAGGCGATGACAATGAACCAGACGATGGACATGGCGTGGAAGATCGCTTCCATCGAGTCCAATGGTGACACAAAGATGTCTCAGATCGTCGACCGCGTGCAGTTCAAGTCGGAGGGAGGCCCGTTCGGCGCGGTTCAATTTGACTCCAGCAGCAAAGACGCCGTGGATTCCCCACTGGTGAAATCAATGGCTGAAGTTTTCAAGAAGATCGTCGGACAGGAATTCGGAGTCACGATGCAACCGACAGGTAAAGTCCAGCAGGTGACTGTACCACCGTCGCTGTTGAAGGCACTGACGGAATCCGGCCCGGCCGGCAATGCGATGAATGAAGACACTCTCAAGCAGATGATGACTCAGTCGGCCGTGACATTGCCGGCCGAAGCCATCAAAGCAGGAGACTCGTGGGAAAGCAATCAGAAGGTTGAACTGCCATTTGGAACCATGACAGTTTCTTCAACCCTGACCTACGAAGGAACCGAAAACGGTCTGGCCAAAATCACAATGCAGCCAAAGATCGATGTGAAGCCAAAAGAAGGCGCACCGATCACGTTGACGATGAAGAAGTCAGAAGGCAAGGGAACGGTTATGTTTGACGTGGCCAAAGGTCGCATTGCAAAGTCCGATCTGGACCTCACCATGGAGTTAATGGTTAAGCAGTTCGGAACTCAGATTCCACAAACCCTGCGTCAGAAAACGTCCATGGTGCTGGCTGAATAAAGAAGTCGGTATTCTGCAGAACAAGATAGTGGACAGTTTTCAGGATTGAAAAAACCTGATCTCGCATTCTGTATTCTGAAGAATTTTAACCTCCGGGCCGCAGATGAACTCTCAAAGTTCTCCTGCGGCCTTATTCTTTTGGTATCCGGGTTTAAATTCATTAACAGATCGGAATCTGAGCTGTGAAACGCATCTTTCTGACTCTGGCCGTTCTCGCCAACATCACCATGCTGATCGCCCTGATACTGGGCGTTCAGATCGGTGACCCCATGCAGAATGGCGGGCGAGATCCTGCGGTGAATTCACGCATTGGAACCCATATCCTGATCGGACTGGGCGCGTTGACAAGCACCACGATGGTTCATGCGCTGATCTTCACTTACTTCATGGGAACCGGCCGTTGGCTTGAGGAAACATCAACAGCCTACGCTCTGCCTGATATCTGGTATCAGCGAAATCAGAAAATAAAGTATGGCATCCTTCCCGGAATCATGATCAGCTTCCTGATGATTCTTGGCACTGGATGTCTGGGAGCCGTCGCTGATCCAGCCACTGCCGTCTCACTGGAAGCGACCGTCGGCATCTCTGATTCGACGCTTCACTTTGCCATGGCTGTTCTGACATGGATCGTCACAATGATGATTAACTTCACCCAGTACATTGCCATTGCACGCAACTCTGCGGTTGTCGAAGGCGTGCTTGCAGAAGTTCGAAGGATTCGGCTGGAACGAGGCCTGCCGGTCGACTGACCTGATTTTTCGTCTCATTACAGGACATGCCCCGCGAATGTTTCCCGTTTCCGACTTTCCCGCAGTAGCGGCGGTCATTGAAGACGGCATTGCCCGCCAGCTCCATACCGGCATTCAAATTTATGTCTCTCGAAATGGACTTCCGCTGCTGGATGCGGGCTTTGGCCAGGCCACTCCCGATCAGCCCATGACCTCAGAAACTGTCATGCCCTGGCGAAGCGCGGGTAAGCCTCTGACAGCACTGCTGATCCTGCAACAGATTGAAACCGGGCGATTGAAACTCAACACGCCGCTGCAGGAAGTTCTGGAAGAGACAGTCGGAACAGATAAGTCATCGATCACAATCTTTGATCTTCTCACCCACCAGTCGGGCTTTCCGAGCACAGAAACGGGATGGCCTCAGTCGGAATGGTCAACAATTATTGATCGGATCGTTCAGCAACCCGTTCAGCTTCCCGCAGGCACCGCCGCGTACCATCCGCAAAGCAGCTGGTTTCTTTTGGGCGAAATCCTCCGACGCCTTGCTGGTGCCGATCACTTTGAACAGGTCCTTCAGCACGATCTTCTTGATCCGCTGGGACTAAACGAGACCGCATGTGGAATCTCTGCGGAGCGAAGTGCTTTCATTCATCACAGACTGCCAGTTCTTTATGAACGTGACCAGGGTCAGTTGGTGAAGTCATCCTACGGTGGCGGCCGGTGGCTGCAGACTCCGTCACCCGGCGGCAACCTGCGCGGACCGATTCGGCAGTTGGGGATGTTTCTGGAAATGCTGCTCCGCAAAGGCGCAGATTCGAATGGGCACGCGTTTGTTTCCGAAACCACCGTGACACAGATGACTTCACGCCATCGTGAAAACCAGTTTGATCAGACGCTGCAGCATGTGGTCGACTTTGGGCTGGGAGTCATCTGCAATTCTAATCGCCACGGAGCAGCCACAGTCCCGTACGGATTTGGACGCTGGTCGGCCGAAGCATCTTTCGGTCATGGTGGATCCCAATGTTCGATCGGCTTCTGCGATCCGCCTCGCGGGCTGGTTGTCGCGTGGTCCGCAAACGGATTCTGCGGCGAAGGACAGCATCAGCGTCGAAACCGCATGCTGAACGAAGCCATTTATCAGGATCTTGGCCTGATCTGATTCGCCACGTTGCCGCATCGCCACGTCCCCTCAAAACAGGCATGCCTCGTCGCGCATATCGCACCACCGCGACCGGCGATGGCGAAACGATCGCAACTTTTCTGAATTTACGTTGTTTCGCTGGGCAAATCCCTCAAACTTTGCGGCCATACGTCGTAGCAGAGGCGTTCCTCAACACTTCTTTCCCGATCCACGTTCTGGCATTGTGGCCCGATCTGGAATCCGCCCATCAGCATCCGTCATATTTCGTGGTGTTTAAAGTCATCTCTATGAAAACAATCCTGGTCACGGGTGGTGCTGGTTTTATTGGCAGTTGCTTTGTGCGACGTGCCATCGCGCAGGGAGATGTGCGAATCATCAACCTTGACAAGCTGACCTACGCCGGGAATCCGGATTCCATTCCCGAAGACTCAGACGCTCATCAATTGATCAAGGGCGACATTGGCGATCGAGCGCTGGTCCGATCGCTGCTGAACACACACACGCCATCTGCCATCGTCAACTTTGCAGCCGAGTCTCACGTGGATCGGTCGATTGATGGACCACTGACCTTTGTAGAAACCAATGTCCTGGGCACCTGCCGAATGCTTGAGGAGGTTCGCGAGTACTACTCTCAGCTGCAGGGACTGGCCCGCGAAACGTTCCGGTTTCTGCACGTTTCGACAGATGAAGTTTACGGCTCACTTGGAGCCACCGGTTTGTTTACAGAAGAAACCGCGTACTCACCGAACAGCCCCTATTCAGCCAGCAAAGCCGCATCTGACCATTTCGTTCGCGCTTATCTGCATACGTATGGTTTGCCGGTGCTCATCACAAATTGCTCCAATAATTATGGTCCATACCAGTTTCCAGAGAAACTGATTCCCCTGATAATCATGAATGTGCTGGAAGGCAAACCGCTGCCCGTTTATGGCGACGGACTGAATGTTCGCGACTGGCTGTTTGTGGAAGACCACTGTTCGGCGATCGAGACGGTACTTTCAAACGGACGAGTCGGCGAATGTTACAATGTTGGTGGAAACAACGAACAGACAAACATCAGCATCGTGAAGATGATCTGCTCGACTGTCGACAGACTTTGTCCCGGTCTTCCCCACGCTCCCTCTGAATCCCTGATCAAGTACGTGAAGGATCGCCCCGGGCACGACCGTCGCTATGCAATTGATGCGACAAAAATCGAGAACGAACTCGGCTGGAAGCCGCAGCAGGACTTTCAGTCAGGGCTTGAATTAACGGTCCGATGGTATCTTGAAAATCGCGTTTGGGTGGACCGCGTTCAAAGCGGCAAGTACCGCGGCGAACGACTTGGCCTCGGTTAATTCTGCACTCTCGGTTCGCTGACTTTCTTTCAATTCCTCTTCACTGTCGACGGGCATATGACGAATTTCACAAAAGGCATTATCCTCGCAGGTGGCACTGGGTCGCGGCTGTTCCCAATTACGATGGGTATCAGCAAGCAGATGGCTCCGGTGTACGACAAGCCGATGATCTATTATCCACTGTCAACGTTGATGCTGGCCGGCATCCGTGAAGTCCTCGTCATTTCCTCACCTCGCGATATTCAGGGCTTTGAAAAGCTTCTGGGCGATGGTTCGAAATGGGGCATGAAGTTTTCCTACATCGTTCAGGAGAAACCTGAAGGACTTGCGCAGGCTTTTATTCTGGGAGCCAGCTTTATCGGTGACGATCATGTGGCGCTGGTTCTGGGTGACAATATTTTCTATGGCCGTGGCTTTCGCGGGATTCTTGAACACGCCTGCAGTCTGGAAACCGGGGCTACAATTTTTGGATACGAAGTGCGGGATCCGCAGCGGTATGGTGTTGTAGAATTCGACGCCTCTGGCAAAGCCATCTCCCTTGAAGAGAAACCTTCTCAGCCCAAATCTGATTTTGCGATTCCCGGGCTGTATTTTTACGACAACTCCGTTGTCGAAATCTCGCGAAACCTGAAGCCATCGCCGCGTGGTGAATTGGAAATCACCGATGTCAACCGGGAGTACATGAACCGGGGACTGCTGCAGGTTGAACTCCTGTCTCGCGGATTTGCATGGCTGGACACGGGCACTCATGAATCACTGCTGGATGCCGGCAATTTTGTCGCAGCGATCGAAAAACGCATGGGTCTCAAGATTTCCTGCCCGGAAGAGATTGCCTGGCGAAAAGGATTCATTGATCGCAGCCAGTTGCTCTCGCTGGCAAACGAGTTCCCGAATGAGTACGGTGATTATCTGAAGCATGTGGCCAGATAACCTGCGTCGCAGACATATTTAAAAACGACGCTGACATCAAATTTGAGCGAAGGACAGAGTCTGTTCTCACGCCGGATGCCTCACCGAATCTTACTTACTGCGAGTCTTCAGAAACATGATCAAGGGCTTTCGAACTCGACTCAAAAATGGCGAAAAACTGCTCGGCACGATGGTGACTCTGCCAACCGCCTCGACAGCCGAAATCCTCGCTGATGCAGGCTTCGACTGGCTGTTTATTGATGGCGAGCATGGACCATTGGCGACTTCTGATATCCTCTCCATACTCCAGGCCGTCTCTCACCGCGTCGCATGCATCGTACGTGTGCCAATCTGTGATGAGGCGGAAATCAAAAAGGTCCTCGACCTCGGCGCACAGGGAGTCATCGTGCCGCAGGTCAATACTGCCGATCAGGCAGCGGACGTGGTTCGCTTTTCCAGATACGCGCCGGAGGGCGCTCGAGGAGTTGGACTGGCTCGTGCCCACGGATACGGATTTAAATTTGCCGACTATGTGGCGAATGCCAACGATGAAGTCATTGTGGTTGTTCAGGCGGAACACAAAATCGCAGTCGATAACATCCAGAGTATCACCAGCGTTCCAGGCATTGACTGCGTACTGCTGGGTCCTTATGACCTGTCGGCCAGTTACGGAAAAATGGGCCAGATCTCAGACCCGGAAGTCCTCGCGGGAATTTCCCGAGTGACGGCAGCGTGTCAGTCTGCCGGCATCCCGCTGGGCTATTTTGGCGTTTCGGCAGAAGCCGTCGCCCCGTATGCCGCGCAGGGATATACGCTTCTGGTTGCCGGAGTTGACGTACTGTTCCTCGGTGCTGGAGCCCGACGAACGCTCAAGGAAATGCAGGAAGCGTAAAGCGTTGTAAATCCATTGCCCGTACTCAATGAGTATGCACTGATGGAATACGAAAAGCCGGCGCAGGACAAACCGGCACTTTCGAGAACGCTTTATTGAAAGAACTAACCAGCAGCAACTTCTACGTAGACCTTCAACGCGTCGCGGTCTTCCACCAGCAGACGCATCATCTCTTGGTAGTTGTCGAGCCCCTGAACGGGAGTCGTCAGGATCTTTCCGATCACGCCCGGATAAGTCACCTCGCCCAGAGCCAGGTCGGCGATGCCCGATTCAAAATGACGAAAATTGGCGTTCACGGAACCGACCAGCAGCTTATTGCCAAGCACCCAGTTCAGATTAATGTGGTCCCCGGGAACTTCTACTTTCCGCTGGCCGCCAGTGATGCTGGTCCAGACAATGCAGCCGTTGTGTCCAAGAACCTGCATCGCTTCGAAGGCAATAGCACTGTTTCCGGTCGCTTCGATGATCAGATCGGGCTTGCCATACTTCGCCGCCAATTCCTGCAGCGAATAATCACCGGTGCTGATATAAGTGGATCCCAGACCTTCTGCAATTTCGGCCTTGAGATTTGGCTTTTTGCCACGAGCCAGCGTAAAGACTTCAATTCCGCGCAGACGCAGAACCAGAGTTGACAACAAACCAATCTGCCCTGCTCCTGTGACCCACGCACGTTTAGGTTCCCACACCTGCAATCGCTTCTGGGCCAGAAAAGCCTGCTCGACGGCTTTCGCCGCGCAGCTCATGGGCTCCGCAAGAACATGCAGATGTTTCAAGCCCACAGGCATACGCACGATGAACTCTTCGTCATCGACGAAGAACTCGGTGAGGTAACCGTGCCGAAGATTAATTCCTCGCTCGTAATACTGCTCTTCGCTGGTGATATCCGAACGTCCAATTTGATCGTAGATTGAACCCCCAGGTCGACGCACGGTGCAGGTCACGTAGTCTCCGGCCTTCACCTTCCTGACGTTTGGCCCCACCTCTTCCACAATTCCAAAACACTCATGCCCAAGCACCAGGAAGTCATAGCCCGGCGGTGCATTGCCATACAAGGCATCATTAATTTCCCTGTCAGTGGCATCTACGCCGACCTTCAGCACCCGCACAAGCACACCCCTGCCGCCGGGAACATCACTCATCGCAGGCTTTGCAAGCTCTGCAAGGTGCACACTGTTCGGAGTACCTGGACGGACAGCAATGGCTTTCATGGAAATTAAACCCTTTGAGAAAAACAGGATGCTAAAGCACACCGGGCTGAATCGACGAAACTGGCAGAGTGATCAGGAAGTCTACTGCATGCGGAAATTCTGGGAAATGCAGCGCGAATGGCACAAAACTCCAGTCTCATCCTGTGGAGGCCCGGCTTGGCAAACTCGCCCACAGAACCCACTAAAGCCCGCAATCTCCGCAGTTGAAACACACCATAGAGACCCATTCCATCCATGTTAACAAACTCCCCGAAACACGTCTCATTTGTGTCCCATAAGCGTCTGGTCTAGCATTTTTTTGCTGGAAATCAGACACTAACACAGACCTAGTCGATGTCCGGAATGCGACCCTGCTCAGCTTCTATGAACCTGAACGGGGCGATGTAACCTCTTTTCCATCCGGGCGAATTTGACACTCGGACGTTTGAATCACCCGCCAAGGCTAAAATCATTCCAAGTGATCAGCCGACCATATCTTGTTTTCTTTAAAATCGGCCAGAAAGTGAACGATGAAGGGTTCGTCAAAAACAAATCCGCAGCCTGGGGAAAATCGAATTAGCCAAGTAGTCTTTGCAGATTCAATGCAGGGACAGTCTTCCCTCAAACTGTCAGAAGTTCTCCACAGGCAGCGCTGGGTTATTTTTGGAGCGATGAGTCTTGGCCTGGCCCTGGCGTCTCTCTACTGGACGAAGGCAAAAATCTGGTACGAATCGTCGGCCAAGATTCTCGTCAGCCAGCGAGACTCCGGATTGACTTCTACAGAAAACAGTTCAAACAGTGGCCAGAACATGGTGGATGAAGATGTTCTGGCGAATCACATGGAAGTGATACGAAGTCGAAAAATTGTTGAAGGAGCACTTTCAAGGCACAAATTAGCTGACCTGCCTTCGATTAAAGAACAAATCACCGACCCCGACGATGACTCGGCAGACTACGTGATTGACCACCTGAAACTTAGCCGTGGTGGAGAAGGAACAGCAAAGGACGCACGAAGCCTGTCTATCAGATTCGAGCACATCAACGCCGATGATTGCCGGTTGGTCCTCGAAGCGATTGTGGTTGAATATCAGATGTTTCTTTCAGAGCAGTTGACGATCGCGATGTCTGAAGCAAATGGTCTGGTACAGGGTGCTCGGGATAACCTTGAGAAGGAACTTGAAAAAGTTCAGGAAGAGTACATTCTGGCAAGGCAAAGTGCCCCAGTCCTCTTTCAGGGCGACGGGAGCAGCAATGTGTACCTCGAACAATACCGTCGGCTCCACGAAGAACTTTTGACATTGGACATCCAGGAGTCCTCCAGCCGTTCCCGGTTGTTGAAAGCAAAATCTGTTTTCACCAGCAAGGCGGAAGGGCAAAAAATTGAACTTGACGATCTTGGCATCATTGATACGGACAGCCTGAGCCGACTTGGTATTTTTGCGGGAATGCAGGCGAATGCGGCTAGATCAACACCTTTCCTCGCCGATCAGCCGGCTCGAATGGAACAAGCTCGTACCATCGGTGACTTACTGGTCAAGGAAGCGGAACTCGGGGTACTCAAGGCAGATTTGGGGCTAAAGCACCCGGACGTGAAGAAACTGGAAGACCAGATCGCATTTCTGAAACAAAGAATCGAAGAGCGTGAAGCAACCCTTTCGCCTGATGTTGAAGATACCCAGCTAAGCCCAGACGGTCTGCTGAGGGCTTACATCGCTTTTCTGGAAAGCGATATCATAGCTGTTGCGGAACGCAGGAATGAATTGACCCTGCTGAAAGAAGACGCGGAAAAACAGGCGAGAGTTCTTGTTGAGTTTGAACTCAAAGAGGGAATTCTGAAGTCACGAATTGATCGAACACAATTACTATTTGATGGCCTCGTCGAACAACTCCGCGGGCTCGACCTTGCGGCCGGAATGCAGGGTTACATTCATGAACTGCTTGAATCTCCCCGTAAAGGAGTTCAGATTTGGCCAAGTCTGCCGTTGTGCGGCGTGGGTGGATTGATGCTGGGCCTCGTCGCTGGCCTGTTTGCAGCCGTAATGATTGACCAACTGGATACGCGATTCCGCACGTCTTCTGAAATTGACAGTGCCATCGGCCTACCAATTCTGTCGAGAGTTGGTCACTTCAAAACCGAAGGCGACTTCCCAATCGTTCTCGATAATTCTCCGGAAGGCGAATCTTTCCGCATCT
>QWOO01000236.1 GCA_003669615.1 Planctomycetota bacterium | reverse complement strand
GACTGTGCGCCTTTCGGCCAAACGCCATCGTCACTTAAACCTGCGTGCTACTGGTGAATTTGGCCTGCTGCCGGATTGTTGGCAGCAATGCCGACTGATTCTACTGACTCCGGCAATCGACTCCCGAATTCCTTTGAATGAACGAATTGGCTAAACCCGCCATGCACGAAATCCTGAAGAAAGCCGTTGAGCAGCTTCTGCAGAAACACGACCTTTCCAGCGCCGACGCCTGCGAAAGCATCGGTGTGATTATGGACGGACAATGTGAACCTGTCGATATCGCGGCTTTTTTGACTGCCATGGCGGTGAAAGGTCCGGTCGCGGAGGAAATCGTGGGGGCCGCCCGCGCGATGCGACGCCGAGCGACTCCGATTGTGACTCAACGGAGTCCTCTGCTGGATACGTGTGGAACCGGCGGGGATCGCCTGCACACATTCAATATCAGCACTGCCACTGCGATTCTCTCGGCAGCCTGTGGCGTGCCAGTCGCCAAACACGGCAATCGCAGTGTTTCCAGTTCCAGTGGTTCGGCCGACGTGCTGGAAGCTTTGGGCGTCAACATTAGCCTGTCGGCCCAGGATGCGGGTCGATGCCTGGATGAACTGGGCATCGCCTTCTGTTTCGCGCCGTTGATTCACGGCGCGATGAAGTATGCGGCTCCGGTGAGAAAGCAGCTGGGATTTCCAACGATTTTTAATCTGCTCGGACCACTTACCAATCCCGCATCTGCCGAATATCAACTGCTGGGCGCCAGTTCGTTTGCACGCGCCGAACTGCTGGCAGATTCACTTTGCCAGCTGGGCGGGCGCAAGTCGATCGTCGTCTGTGGCAACAATGAACTGGATGAAGTGTCGCTGTGGGGCACGACGCTCGCCTTCGAGATCACCCCGGGAAGAATCGCGCGTCACGAATGGACGGCCGCCTCATTCGGATTGCCGGAATGCAAGGTCAGCGACTTGCAGGTCCAGACCGCTGCAGAAAGCGGTGCCGTGATTCGAGCGGCCTTTGAAGGACAGGCGCCAATCCCGTGCTCGATGGTACTCGCCAACACGGCAGCAGCACTATTGGTCTGCGAAAAAGTGAGTACCCTGCAAAAGGGCGTCGACATCGCCAAAGACGCGATCCAATCAGGAGCCGCGACAAATCTCCTGAATCAACTCATCCAGTGGACTCGTAGTATCTGAGACTTTGAGCGACAGCTGGGTCTGGACAGCCCGCCTGCGTTCGCCGCAATGACGGTGGCTGAGCAATCCGACCGATGGACGGTCAGCGTTAATGTCCCGGGGCTCGCCGAATCGGACATCAGCATTACCTTCCATGACAGCTCATTGATTGTCGAAGGCGAACGAAAAGCGAAGCCTGCGGAAGGCGTTAAAGAACTGCTCAACGATCGGTCATTCAGCAAAGAAATCCTCGGCGATGTACTGCCTCTAAAAGAATGAACCGCAGCTCCCCGGCTTCCCTTGATGCTCGGGGAGTTTTTTCTTTCTGCTGAAGACTTGCATTTCGCATATGCACTACACATCGCATAGCGGAATGATCTTGCTCTCAGAACGCAGGACCTGCCCCATCGTGACTCGAGCAAAAGCCTCTTCGTTGGCGGCATAGGCTTTGTCCAATTCTTTATGCAACGGGCAGAGGCTTGTATGTGAAGGCAGGCCGAGCGGACAGTGCCGAATTCGCTCCAGTGGAGCAACAGCGTTCACAACATCAAGAATGGTGATCGCATCCGGGTCTCGCGTCAGCATGTATCCTCCGCCTGGGCCGGAACGAGAACTTACGAGCTCCGCTTTCACCAGATCCTGCAAAACTTTATGCAGATACCGTCGAGGCACCTTGGTCTGCTCACACAGCAGGTCGGCCGACTCCGCCCGTCCGGCTTCGCTCGCCAGGCACGCGACTGTCCGCAACGCATACTCGGCAGTTTTTGACAGCATGGATGTTCCTTATCCAGAGAAATCCCAATTACTACACCTTGCCGTATAGTATTGAGTCGATACTGTAAGTGACAATGGAAACTGAGCGGTTTTGGGAAACAGCAGCTCAGTTCCTTCAGCGTTTTAGACGGCAGTGGTCGTGACCACCTGAGGAATCGTGAGCATTTGAAGCGAAGAATCAATTTGTCGATGCCTGAAATCGAAATCGATAAGTTGAACGTCCCAATGTTACTGGAGCAAGTCATGCGATTCATGCCAAGCCTGCGATATCTTGTGCGAGCAACCTCATTGTCGTGTCTGTGTTTTGCAATGACACCGCAGCGTGCTCTTGTGGCGGACGAAGACTTCGACCGTGAGCCCATTCTATACACCACGGCCGCGCCGATTAATCGCGTGTCGGCAATGCAGGCGAAACTCGATAAGGGCGAATTGACACTGGATCACTCGCCCGAGTTTGGTTACCTGCCTTCATTGTTGAAGGCTCTCGAGGTTCCTGTGGAATCGCAGACGCTGGTGTTTTCAAAAACCAGCCTGCAGCTCCGACGAATCTCACCTCGAACCCCGCGTGCCATCTATTTCAATGATGATATTTACGTCGGCTTCTGCCAGTCAGGCGACGTACTGGAACTTTCGGCAGTCGATCCGCAGCTGGGGACAGTTTTCTACACTCTGGATCAGCGAAAAGCGGAAGCTCCCGTTGTAGAACGCCGCACAGACAATTGTCTCGTCTGTCACAGTTCTTCACGGACGGAAGGCATTCCCGGGCACCTCGTTCGATCCTTGTATGTGGATGCCGGCGGTCAGCCGATGCTGTCGGCCGGCACCCGGATGGTTGATCATACAACACCGATTGAACATCGCTGGGGCGGTTGGTACGTCACGGGAACTCACGGTTCTCAGAAGCACATGGGCAACCTTGTCATTCGTGGTCGAGACGTCCAGGAACCTGTCGATAATTCTGAAGGCCAGAACGTTGTCGACCTGCAGTACCACATTAATCCAGATCGCTATCTGACTCCTCACAGTGATATCGTCGCTCTGATGATTCTTGAACATCAGGCATTGGTACACAACCGCATTGTCAAAGCCAGCTTCGATACACGCCAGGCATTGGCTTACGATGAGATGCTGAACAAGACGCTGGAGAACCCCGAGGGAACTCAGCTGGAGAGCACAACACGGCGAATCAAAAGCACGGGCGAGCGTGTGGTGGAGGCCATGCTGATGGCAGGCGAAGCTCCTTTGACTCAACCGATGGCGGGCACATCGGGTTATATGGAAATCTTCCTAACTATCGGGCCGAAAGATTCGAGGGGCCGATCATTGCGAGACCTCGACATGGCGACTCGCATGTTCAAGTACCCCTGCAGTTTTCTGATCTACACGGATGCCTTTGACAATCTGCCGCAGCCGTCACGCAACTACGTGCTGCAGCGAATGTTCGATGTGCTGACTGGAAAAGACACTTCAGAAAAGTTTGCTCACCTGTCCAACGACGATCGGCTGGGGATTCTGGAAATTCTCCGAGAGACAAAAAAGAATCTGCCGGATTACTGGAAGATCTGAATCTGATAAGCTCGAAGCACCAACTCGCAAGATTGATACCTAACCTGAGAACCACGGTGCAGAAGCAGGCCTGTCTACTTCTTCAGAGCGGGATCGTTCTCGGCATCGGCCTTGTAGTACAGACTGGACGGGATCAGCACTTCCGGCGGAACTTCTTCGCCTTCAAAGTACTTGCTGATCATGTCAATCGTCGTCTGGCCCATGCGGTCGGGGAACTGAATGGGATCACACACGATCTGGCCGTTTAAGATAGCCTGCTTGCCTTCGATCGCTCCGTCAAATCCGATGATGCGAACCTGATCGGCTTTGCCAGACGCTTCAAGAGCAGCTCGAGCCCCCAGGGCGGAAGGATCATTGATCGCGAACAAGGCGGCCAGATCGGGATGCGCTTCGATGGCATCTTTTGCAGCCGCAAATCCCGCCTCGCGCGCTCCCTGTCCATTCAATGTTGTCACGACGTCAATTTTGCCCGCGTCCGGCTTCGCATTGTGAGCCTCCACAACTTCGGTGAAGCCCTGAACTCGCAGCTGGCAGGATTCTACATCCGGATAATGCAACACCGCCACTTTACCGCCGGACTCGCCCAGCAGTTTGACCATCGCTTCGCCAGCCAGTTTACCGCCCTGATAATTGTCTGTTGCGATGTGGCAGACCACTTTGCCTTCCGTCCCATCGTACTTGATGTCGTTAGTGAAGACCGGAATGCCAGCCTCGTTGGCTTTGCGAATGGCGGCTCCGATTGCCCTCGAATCGCACGGGTTCAGAACTATGGCCGACACGCCCTTCACGATGAAGTCTTCCACCTGCGACGTCTGGCGATTGACATCCTGATCGCCCGAAACAACGACCACGTCGTATCCACGTTTTGCACCTTCCTCTGCCATGGTGTCGGCGATGATTTTGAAGAACGGATTGGTCAGCGTCAGCGCCGAGAATCCAATCGTCTGGCGCTTCTGTAATGTGGCGGTCCTGGAATCCTTTGACAGGTCGCTACCAGACGACTCTGCGGTGCCGGCCACTTCCGGCTTTGGCTCGACCGCGCATCCTGAAACAGCCACACTAAGAGTTGCCAAAACTGCAAAATACAAACGGACGGACATTTTCATGGTCGGGTGCTCGGGGATGAAAAACATGTCAGGGCTTCGCGTGAAGTGTCCACTTGTGCATGATGACGAAACAGGGGCGGGATGGCGAGTCATCGAACGACGGAGGCCCGTTGTTCTGGCACATCGGCAGAATCTGCCGGTGGATCACGAATGAGTCACCACATTGCGTTGAAACCCGGAAGCAGATTCCAGTTCCTGATGGACTACCCGTCCCGCGAACGGGACCCCCGTTGACAGTGTCACTCTGTTGTCCAATAATCCCATTCAACGTGAACAACGCGACTGAATTGGCAAACTACGCAGTTTCTGCAGTATTTCGCGTCCTGACCACTTTGGCAGGGATCAAGCAGTGGTGGTTTGCGGTGACTGGGACCAAGTCGCGCGGTGTGGATGCAAAGGTTGCACCGGACATTGATTTTCCGCCGACACACGAAGAGCAGACTCGAAAGACGTCTGTTCTCATGAGAATTCACAGGAGTGATGGTAATGGCTGGTAACTTGCATGAGTTTACAGATGCGAACTTCAAGTCAGAAGTTCTGGAATCATCTGAGCCTGTTTTGGTCGACTTTTGGGCTCCATGGTGCGGCCCTTGCCGCATGCTGATGCCAACAGTTGAACAACTGGCGGGCGAGTATGCTGGTCGCGTAAAGATTGGTAAGGTCAACACCGACGACAACCATCAGACGGCCGCAGGGTTCGGGATCACCAGCATTCCGACAGTCATGCTGTTCAAGAATGGTGAGCTGGTCGACAAAGTTGTGGGTGCTCCTCCCAAGCAGCACTTCGTCAACATGATCGACAAGGCTCTGTCCTAGGCATTGAGTTCTCCTTCGCAGTTCGTTGAGGTCGAAAGGATTTCGACCTCCGACAGAAGGGGAATGTGTATTCAAGTGCGTGTGAACTCTGACAAATCGTCTGCGGAAAGTTCACTGCCCCTGGTCTCGTTTGGGAAAGGAGTCCCGAACATGCTGGAAAACTCTGCTGAGGATCTGACGTTGTCAGATGCTGCGAGAGTTGGCACGACCTCATCGGTGCAGAAAACCGCATTCGACCAGGCCGCTCACGCCGAAATGAATTCCTTAGCCGGCGAATCCGAAGCTTTGAAAATTTTGCTTCAGGCATCTGCCGCAGCGGAGTCTCTGCAGGTTCGTTTTTCCGAACTTCATCAGCGTCGCGCGGAAATCCTTACCGATCAGAAGCAGTTGGAAGCCGAGCGTCGAGCCTTTGAAGAGCGGGCTCAGGAATTTGCTGCCCAGGTGGCTCATGATCGAGCTGATCAGCGCGAGATGATGGCCGATCTGGAACAGAGATTGTCCCGTGTTGGGCAGCAGGAAGCACTTCTGCAGCGTCAGACCGCCGAACTTCGCTCCGCCCAGCGATCGCTTGCCGAAGAACGCGTAATTCTCAAGCAGTCAGTGCGAGCGGAGCTCGACGAAGATCGCATGAAGCTCAGTCAGGAGCGCGCGATTCTGGAGTCTGAACGTGATCGACTGCGGGCTCAGGCCGAACGCGAACGTCAGGATCACGCCGATCGAATTCGTCAGCTCGATGAAGACCTTAAGTTCGAAAAGCAACGCCTGGCCGAACAGACACGTGAAGAACTGGCGGCAGAAGTCATTGTGCTGAATCGCCAGAAGCTGGAGTTCCAGCAGGCGCACGAACATCAGCTTCTGGAGATCCAGCAGCAGGCAGACGATCTGCAGCAGCAGCGAGAACTGTTCGGTCAGCAGGTCGAAGACGAACAGCAGCGTCTGCGGGAAGAGATTGAGAAGAAACGTCAGGGACTGCTCACCGAACAAAACAATTTGCAGCGCCGCTACCGCTTTCAGTTTGAACACCTGACTCGCGCGAAGGAAGATCTGGAAGACGAACTGCGAGAGTTCCGTCGCGAGCAGCAGATGTTCCGCAGTGAACGCCTGCGGTTTCTCGAACAGCACCGTTTACGTTTCCGCCAGCTCGAGCACGTGCGGTACTTGCTGACGGAGCGTGATGCGTCAGTCGGTCGTGAATCAAGAATTGTGGAACGGTCTCGCTCGGCTGCGTTGTCGGACATCGAAAGACAACAGCGTCGCAGTGAAGAAGAACGTGATGCGATCGTTCGCGATATCGAAAGTCGTCAGCGTCGAGTTCGTCAGCAGGAACTGGCCATGGCGGATCTTGCGGCGCGACTGGAAGATCGCTCGCAAAGGCTCAATCGTCTGCGAGCCGAACTGGATCAGACTCAGTCGGAGATTCTTGAACACCGTCTGGTGATTGAAGAATCCCGTACCGATTTGCTGCGTGATAGTCTTTCGCCGGAAATCGCGCGAGCCCGTCTGGAACAGGCGCGTGGCGACGTGCAGGCGTTTTTTGACCGCATTCGCAGCCAGATCAATATGGATCGTGACAAGGTTGAAGAGGCCGCTGGAGAAGTGGCCGAACGTCAGCAGCAGTTCCGTCGAGATCGCGCCGAGCTTGAAGAGTGGTTTGCCGGACGAGAAGCCGAACTCACCGCGCGAGCGACCGATTCCGTCGTCGATGATCAGCGTGAAAGCATCGAAGCGCTTCAGACGCAGATTGCGACCATGCAAAATCGCTGGCATCGCGAACGTCTCGAAGCGGAACACGCGATTCGTGATCTGCTGGAGCAGCTGACAGCTCGTGAAACAAAGAGCATGGACAATCCGCCGCCTCAAAGCAGTTCCACCCGCGAAGCCGCGTAGTCCTGCAAGCAGGATCTACCGATATCGTCGACGGCACGCGCGGCACTTGGGGTCTGTTGATTCAATCATAAGCCGAAGCGTGAGTTTTGAAGCTGCGCATTTGTGACTATCCCAACCCGCTGCCTCAGCGAGGGATTGCGTTTCTGCGTCGAGGGCAGTGTTCCACGAGATCCCTCACTGACGTTTCGGGTTGTGAAAGCCCATTAGCTCAACACGCCGAAGGGTGTAGTCTCGGCTGGTTGTTAAAGTAGGTCCTTTCTGCCGGAAAGGACTTTCGCCGCAGGCGAACCTTGTGCGACGTGCCAACGAGACGGCAAGCCGATACTGGCGGTTCACATGCAAAGAGGTCGCGGCAAGCCGCGAAGTCCTGCCCGGCAGGCGGGACCTACCGAAATCCACGATTACACCCTTCGCCGTTTGCAGGGTGGGCGGAGGATTGACGAACGCAATGCCCGGTCGTTACCCTCGCGGCCTCACCCTCTATTCTACAGGAGCGTTGCGATGACTGCGGCTCGACGAGACTTCCTGAAAGCATCAGCAGTCGCTGCGACAGCAGCGATGGTTTCATCCCGTGAAGCGTCTGCGGACGAATCGAAATCAGACCTGATCAGGATTGGTTTCATCGGCTGCGGAGGCATGGGCTCGAATCATCTGAGAACCCTGGCCACTCGTAGTGATGTGGAAATTTCCACAGTCTGCGACGCGGATCAGCAACGACTGGAGGCGGCGGCGAAGATTGTTCAGGAAGGATCTGGTAAGGCACCGAAAGCAGTCGGCGACCTTCGTCTGATTCTGGACGACCCAGCTATTGATGCCGTCTTCATTGCCACACCGGATCACTGGCATGCTCCCGCGGCCATCATGGCCCTCGATGCGGGCAAGCACGTGTATGTGGAAAAGCCCTGCTGTCACAACATTCGTGAAGGCCGGCTTTTGGCAGACGCGGTCAAGCGGAGTGGCAAGCGACTGCAGGTGGGAACTCAAAGCCGCAGCACAGCTTTCGTTCAGGAAGGAATCGAACGCCTTCACAAAGGAGAAATCGGCGAGATCCTGGTTGCGAAAGCGTGGAACAGCCAACGGCGCGGCTCCATTGGCAAAGCCGAACCGGGGACTCCGCCGCCTCATCTGGATTTCGACACATGGCTTGGCCCCGCGGCCACCGTCCAATGGCGTCCGAATCTGTTACACGGAATCTGGCGGTGGTGGTATGACTTTGGATGCGGTGACATTGGCAACGATGGCGTTCACGATATCGATGTTGCCATGTGGGGACTGGGCGTGGAAACGCATCCCAGTCGAGTAACATGCTTTGGTCAGAAGAACTATTTTGACGATGATCAGCAGTTCCCCGACACTCAGTATGCCGTGTGCGAGTATCCCGTTTCCGGCGCACCGGCTGGTCGCTGCAAGCA
Source organism: Planctomycetota bacterium (assembly GCA_003669615.1). Classification (GTDB taxonomy): domain Bacteria; phylum Planctomycetota; class Planctomycetia; order Planctomycetales; family Planctomycetaceae; genus SXXK01. The sequence continues at coordinate 175 of QWOO01000236.1, read as the reverse complement.
GCTGATTTTCGAACAGCGCATCTGGGCTCCTTACGTCCAGGAAGGATACGAAAACGGCGCCGCGTTCTACGGCACCGAGGGCGTGCTGGTGATGGGCCACACGGTCGGCTGGAAACTGTATGGTCCTCGAGGAAAACTGTTGGCCGAGCGAACAGGCGGTGGTGACCTGCCCGCG
>QWOO01000199.1 GCA_003669615.1 Planctomycetota bacterium | reverse complement strand
CGAACGACGACGAGCAACGAGCCATTGGACGCGTTCAGATTATCACTGGTCCCAACATGGCCGGTAAGAGTACCTACATTCGTCAGGCCGCGCTGATCACTATCATGGCTCAAATGGGCTCGTTCGTGCCGGCAAAAGAGGCCACGATCGGCATTGCCGACCGCGCGTTTGCTCGTGTGGGTGCGAGTGACGAACTGGCGCGCGGGCAGAGTACGTTTATGGTCGAAATGACCGAGACGGCTCGGATTTTGAACGCCGCGACCAATCGCAGTCTGGTGATTCTGGACGAGATCGGACGCGGCACAAGCACGTACGACGGGATTTCACTGGCGTGGGCGATTACCGAACATCTGCACGACGAGATTCAATGCCGGACCATGTTCGCGACTCACTATCATGAACTGACCGACCTGACCTCCACGTTGAAGCACGCGGCCAACTGGAATGTGGCCGTTCAGGAAAGTAATGAAGACGTCGTTTTCCTGCATCGGATTGTGGAAGGTTCCGCGGGACGCAGCTACGGAATTCACGTGGCGAAGATTGCCGGCGTTCCGCGTCTGGTGACTGATCGAGCGGCCGTGATTCTGCAGACGCTGGAGGAAGATCACGTCAATGCGGATGGGCGCCCCAAAGTGCCTCAGCGAGAAACAACGAAGCAGCGTCGTCAGCAGAAATCGCTCTTCGCGTTTCCCGAAGATCCGCTGCTGGACGAGATTCGCAATATGCAGGTCGACAACCTGTCTCCGATGCAGGCGCTGCAGGAACTGTATCGACTGCGGAAGCAACTCACAGACCGCAAGTAGCGCCCCCAATCTCGTTCCGAGGCTCCTGCCTCGGAACGCACTGCCCCCAAGGCTCCCGCCTTGCGAATTTCCTGAAGCGCGCTACTGTGGAGGCCGGAGCCTCCAGGCAGTGCGTTCCAAGGCGGGAGCCCTGGAACGAGGAGAACCATTTCTCCACGGCGGGCCGGTCCAACCACTCATCGCATGAGACTCAGTTTGGTGCCACAGCCACAGTGATTGACTTAATGATCACGGTTCCATTAACCACAAAGAAACCGAACTTACCATTCGGCTCTACCGAACTGCTCATTCCGCCATTGTGGCCGCCATCCACAATCGTGGTGATAGCGGCAGACTGGTCGAATGCAAATTTCATTTCCACGAACTCGTTTGGCTTTCTGACGACAGACTGAACACCGATTTCCTTGACGTCAAAATCAAGTCCCATCTTACCCAGTTGGACGGAATCATGTTTGCCAAGAATCGAACTTGTATAACCAGTAAATCGCCCCTGATTGTCGCGAACACGAATCGCTACCCAGGCTTTAACGTTCTCTGATGCACACATGTTGACAGTGAAGACATGACGAACGGTAAAGTCGTTCGTCGTTAGCAATGCTGATTTATCTCCATGTCCCGTGATTGCGAGAACTCCATTTCCCATATCCATCTGAATCGCGCCCAGCGGATTCCAGCCACCAAACTCAGCGACGTCCAAAAACTCCGGCCAGACTGTCTTTAGCTCCTGTTCCGTTTTGGCCGCCTTCTCGTCGAGCATCTCCTTTGTGTAGTCTCGAACAGCGACACGATAGGCCTTCACAAGGCGATCGTAGGATGTCGACCGTTGCTTAAACATGGCCGCATCACCGAACGATGGCAGCAAGCCAAAAAGCTCGTATCGCTCTTTCTGAAACTCGAGGATCTGAATATCTGCCGCTGTTCCATTGGCCCGAGCCTGCTTCTCGGCCTTGACCATCCGAGTGTTCACGGTTTTGTCCAATTTCTCCAGTACCGAAGCGTGTTTCAATCGCTCCTTTTCGAGTCGCTCTTCTATTTCGTCACCCCAAAGCGTCGAAGGATCGAATGCCAGCGCAATGGCCATAATGAACACGGCACGCAGAAACCAACCCATCACGAGAACTCCCAGGGGCAAAATCAAGTCGTCCACTCGCACGATAGCCATCTGTCTCCGTCAAAGAATACCCCTGCCACTTAAATGGTGTCAATGATGCCGCTCCAACCTCGTTCCGAGGCTCCAGCCCTCTTTATCCCACACATCTTTTCTTATAGCCCCGAACGCAACCAAGGACGTGGAATCGGCCGTACTTGAAAGCTAAGGGACAATGTGCTGAGGAGGCAGGAGCCTCCAGGTAGTGCGTTCCAGGGCTGGAGCCCTGGAACGAGGATTGCGATCAGGTGTGCGAAGTGGCTGGCCAGCCGGGCAGAACGAGCGGTGCTTCGTTGTGTCCGAGTCGGGAGAGATTCCAGATCAGTGCCCCTGCGGCGCCGACGCACATAGTGCCAATCAAGCACAGCACAAGCCGCTGCGGTCTTCGACGATGGCGTGTATACGTGGGTTCTGTGGAAGATAAGCGACGGTCAAAGTGGCTGCGACCGGATTGCAGCGCGACTGCGTTCCGTAGGTATTTGCAATGCCAACATCTGGGGCCAAACGTGTGACGAATCCTCGACTCAATGCTGTCGTTCGAAAAGCTGCCTGGGTTTGGGTAAACACTACTCGGAAGCAGGCTGAGAGTGTTGAAACTCACTGTCTGATTCCTGCTGCATCCGCGGACGCAGGCAGAGGCGGGCTCAATGTCTGAATCCGAATCGCTGCCCCCGAATTCTGCGCAAAGCGGATTATGCCGATTGCGGACTCGAAAAGGTGGTGCTTTGAGCTTGAAGGCCGCACGGACATGCTCAACGCACGTTCCTGCGAATTGTTTTAGTAGGAAAAAGAATCTCTGGCAGCCTGTTTCTTTGGGTGCTCGCGGAACGGTACAATAACTCGTTCATACCCACTGCACTTGAGAGTCACACGTGTGGTTCTTCCGGGTGTTCTGAGTATTTCGATTTCCTGCCTCCGCCTCATCCCACCTGCGGAAATTCATATGAATATTCTTCGCCATATGGCATTGGCCGTCAGCGTGCTGGCTGTCCTGTTGCAAGTGTCGTCCTCCGCATGCGCGGATGTTGACTTTCATCGCGACGTGCAGCCTGTGCTTGCCGAACACTGCTGGCATTGTCATGGAGGGGATGCTGAAGATCGAAAAGGTGGACTTCGCCTTGATCGATTTGAAGAAGCCGTCAAAGGTGGCGAATCGGGTAGTCCGGCGATCGTGCCTGGCAACCCTGATCAAAGTGAGTTGATCCGTCGTATCGTCAGTCACGACGCCGATGTGGTGATGCCGCCGCCTGACCAGAAGAAGCCCGTTTCTGAATTGCAGTTGCAGATCCTGAAACAATGGATTCAGGAAGGTGCGGAGTACAAAAAACACTGGGCGTTTACTTCGCCACAGAAGGTGGCTATTCCAGATATTGGTGTGTCGCATCCGGTTGACGCATTCATTCTGGAACGTCTGAAGAAAGAGAACCTCAGCCCTGCCCCTGCAGCAACCAGTGCCGCGCTGTGTCGTCGAGTCTATCTGGATCTGATCGGACTTCCTCCTTCTCCTGAGGAACTTGCCGCCTTCGAAACAGACGGCCTGGAAGTCACCGTTGATAAGCTGTTGGCGAGCGAACGCTTTGGCGAAAAGTGGGCTCGACAGTGGCTGGACCTTGCTCGTTACTCCGACACCAACGGCTACGAAAAAGACATGTTGCGCGAGCAATGGGCATGGCGTGACTGGGTGATGAACTCCATTAACCGCGACATGCCGTACAGTCAGTTCCTGATCGAGCAGATCGCCGGAGATTTATTGCCCGAAGCCACTCAGGATCAAATCATTGCCACCGGATTTCTTCGGAACAGCATGATCAATGAAGAAGGTGCGATCGTTGCTGAACAGTTCCGGATGGCGGAAATGTTTGACCGAGTTGACTGCATCGGAAAGGCAGTCCTGGGATTGTCCACGCAATGTGCCCAGTGCCATTCGCACAAGTTTGACCCGATTACTCATGACGAGTACTTCGGCATGTTTGCGTTTCTAAACAACTCCTATGAAGCAAAGTCCTGGGTCTATACGGTCGATCAACAGCGAACGCTGGTCGAGCTGCAGCAGAAGATCGAAGCCGCGGAAAACCGAATTCGCACCGAAAGGCCTCAGTGGAACGACCAGCTGAACGCGTGGGCTGGCGAACTGGCATCCCGTCAAATCGCATGGCAGCCGCTTGATGCGATTGAGCTTGGGAGTGTCAGCGGTTTAAATCACCCTACGCAGGAAGCCGACAAGTCGCTGCTGATGAAAGGACATACCAGCAATGATGTCTTTATGATCTCAACGCCCGAACTTCAGGGCGTCACCGGGCTTCAACTGGAAGCACTTCCGCATCGCGATCTTCCACATGGGGGACCAGGACGCAGTCACAATGGAACGTGGGCGATCAATGAAGTTGAAGTCTTCGTTCAGAAGCCGGAGAGCAAGGACTGGGAGAAGCAGAAGTTAGTGAATGCCACGGCCGATTTTTCGGAGCCGGAAGTCAAACAGGCGGATGGCAAGAAAGCCAGCGGACCAGTCTCGCATTTGATTGATGGCACTGATGAGACAACGTGGAATGCGGACCGAGGCCCCGGCCGGCGAAACCAGCCGAGTGTAGCTGTGTTGCAGTTTGAAACGCCTCTTAACTATCCCGCGGGAACTCAGCTGAAGATTGTCTGGCGCATGGGCGACATGCTGGGTTGTGGGCGATTCAGCATCACGACTGCAGCCGGTCCGACAGCTCCTTTGGCCGACCATGCTGCGATGCTGGCGGTGCGGTTGTCAGCGGAACAACGAACAATTGATCAGACACGAGCGATCTTCAGTGCCTGGCGATCGTCCGTCGCCGAATTGAAACCGATCAACGATGAGATCGATGGACTGTGGAAATCGATGCCCGCGGCGTCCACTTCAATTTTGCATCTCGCCGAGCGTGAAGCGGCTCAACATCGTACTACCAGGCTGCTGGATCGCGGCAGCTGGGATCAGCCAACAAGACCGATCGAGCCGCACGTACCAGCGGAGTTAAATCCGTTCCCTGCGGAAGCGCCGAACAACCGGTTGGGATTTGCATTGTGGCTGACGGATTCCCGTGCGCCGCTGACGGCTCGAGTTGCCGTGAATCAGATCTGGCAGTCTGTCTTCGGCACGGGCCTTGTGGAGACCGCAGAAGACTTTGGGACGCGTGCTCCGGTGCCCGAGTACCGTGAACTTCTGGACTGGCTGGCAGTCGACCTGATGGAAAACGGCTGGAGTCGGAAGCATGTGATTCGCACAATCGTGACCAGTGCTGCTTATCAACGATCATCGTCCGCAACACCCGAACAGATAGAACGTGATCCGGGCAATCGTTTGCTGGCTCGGGGTCCTCGATTTCGTGCTGACGCAGAAGTTGTACGAGACATCGCGCTCACGGTTTCGGGACTGATCCATCACAAGGCAGGAGGCCCCGGCGTGATCCCGCCCGTGCCTCAGAACGTACTTGACTACAACTATGTGTATCCGACTTACTGGACGCCTGCGACCGGGTCCGAACGCTATCGACGCACGGTCTATGGATTTCGGAAACGCTCAATGCCTGATCCGGTCATGTCGAACCTCGATGCACCCAACGGAGACGTATCATGTGCACGGCGAGTCCGATCCAACACGCCGCTCGCCGCATTGACGGGGCTGAACGAAATCATCTTTGTGGAATCAGCTCGAGCGATGGCATTGCGAGTTCTGAAAGAAGGCGGCACCGATGACTCGCAGCGAGCCAGCTATGCGTTCCTGCTTTGTACGTCCCGAAGGCCCAACGAAGCCGAGCACGCTGAACTAATGACGCTTGTGCAGTCCAGACGACAGCGACTGGCGGACGGCTGGCTGAATCCTCGCGAGGTGACGACGGGCGACCCGGCAGCATTGCCACCACTTCCGGAGAATGCAACACCGCAGGATGCCGCTGCCTGGACACTTGTGGCAAGGGTTCTGTTGAACCTTGATGAAACCGTTTCGAAGAACTAACACCACTTTTTGAGAATGAAGTGCCATGAATTCTGACCAACTTCAAACGGCTCGCGCCCAGTATCTTCGTCGTCGCTGGTTTCTGCGTGACTGTGGAATCGGGCTTGGATCGATTGCTGCGAGCTCCTTGCTTTCTGCGGACAGCAGCCGTGTCCATGCGGCGGACGCTGCGAATCCACTTGCGCCGCGGCAGCCACATTTTCCTGGCAAGGCGAAGCGAGTCATTTACATTTTCCAGGCCGGGGCCCCCAGCCAGCTGGAGCTGTTTGATCACAAGCCGGAGCTGACGAAACGCGATGGGCAACTGCCGCCAGCGGATCTGCTCAAAGGTTATCGCGCGGCATTCATTAATCCGAACTCTGCACTGCTGGGTTCAAAGTTTAAGTTTGAACGCCAAGGACAGTGCGGGATGGAATTGAGCGAAGTACTTCCTCACACTGCAAAGATCGCCGATCAGATCTGCCTGATTCGCAGTCTGCAAACTGATGCCGTCAATCATGCGCCCGCTCAGATGATGATGAACACGGGATCGCAGCAATTCGGACGGCCGAGTTTTGGTTCGTGGTCGCTGTACGGTTTGGGCAGTGAATCGGCCGATCTACCCGGGTTTGTGGTCCTGACGAGTGCCAAAGGAACCAGCGGCGGCGCAAGCAATTATGGAAGCGGTTTCCTGCCTACAATGTATGGTGGCGTGCCATTTCGGAACGCAGGTGATCCTGTCCTGTATTTGTCGAATCCAAAAGGAGTTGATGCGGAGACTCAGCGGGTGTCGCTGGATTCGTTGAATCGTCTGAATCAAATGTCACTGCAGGCTGTCGGCGATCCGGAGATTGCAGCGCGGATTCAAAGTTACGAAATGGCGTACCGTCTTCAGACTAGCGCGCCGGAACTGATGGATCTGGGGAACGAGTCCAAAGAGACGCTGGATCTCTATGGGATCAAGGATCCTAAAGACGCCAACTTCGCACGCAACTGCCTTGTCGCACGTCGGCTTGTCGAGCGTGGAGTCCGATTTGTGCAGTTGTTCCACGAAGCCTGGGATCAGCACGGCAATCTGACGGGTGGAGTCAAACAGAACGCAGTGGACACGGACCAGGCCAGCGCAGCTTTGGTGATGGATCTGAAAGAACGCGGTCTGCTGGAGGATACAATCGTTATCTGGGGCGGTGAATTCGGCCGGACACCGATGGTTCAGGGAGGCAACGACGGTCGCGATCATCACAACCGCAGCTTCAGTATGTGGCTGGCGGGTGGCGGAATTAAAGCGGGCCACGTTTATGGGCAGACCGACGAATTGGGCTTCAATGTGGCCAGCGATCCGGTCCATGTGCACGATCTGAACGCGACACTGCTGCATTTACTCGGCTTCGATCACACTCGCCTGACGTTTCGATCGCGGGGACGTGATTATCGACTGACCGATGTGCATGGAACCGTCGTCCCCGGGATTCTTGCGTAACGACTACTGCAACTGAGTATTCCCGGGTTCTCTCGCGAGTACTCCGCGTTGAATTCCCTGCCACGGGCGAATATCGATCTGATAGGGGCCATGTTGATCATCGAAGCCGCCGTAGTCCGATTGAAAGTCAACGAGTCGCTGAATTTTCTGAGCCACAGTCAGCTCACCCGGATGTGAAGAATCCGGACGACGGCCCCACGCGATTTCCGACCCACCGGTCGTGCGGAGTTCATACTGCAGTTCATCAGCGCTATCCAACAGTGCCACTCGGCGCGGCACCAGGATACTTGCCAGATCAAGCTCCTTCCACCACGTTTTTCCGTCATGTTCTTTGTTAAGCACTGCGGCCAGTTCGGCAGCACCGTTTACCACTGGATCGCCCCAGGATTCACCGAGTTTGCCCATCGGCACGCTGGCCACGCGTTCGATCACTGGATAACGATCGACGTCCGCATCGGCGAAATCACGAGCGGGCAGCAGGATGCCGTAACGATCCACGGGATAGTGTCCGTCGATCCCTCGCACCATCGCCACCGGTTCGCGATAGACAACCTCGACATGCACGCGAGCGGGAAACGATTTCCGAACGCTGACGACTTTCTGAATCCACGGATGAGTATGGAAAGCTGCCGCCACACGTTCGCTGAGAGACGGATCCTGAAGCGATTCCGCCGTGCTCAGCCCTGCTCTTTCGAAAACCTGTCGTGTCAGATCCGGCGGAATCCATCGAGGCGGCGGGCTAATCGTCACCTGATCCGGGCCAACGCGATACTCCGGCCGATTGTTCAGACTGGGCAAAAAGCGGCCAGCAACGGGAATCAGCAGAAGTCCAAGAGCAACGCAGGCGGCCTTGATCAGCTGACGCGGCCGAAAAACTCGGGAACGTGATTTCACAACAGGTTTAGGCGGAGCTTCCGGTGCCTTAACGACTTTCTTGCGTGGAGTTCCAGGACTTTTGGCCATTGACCTTCAACTCCGAAATCGGACGTTAGGACGACCAGTTGCACTGGCCAGTGATGATTCCGGTAAGAAGCACCACGGGAAGTCTATTCCATCCTTTGAACCCGGCGCAAACAGACTTGTTCGAATCCTCACGACCGCATGTTCGTTCGATCGACTCTGCCAATGAATCGGCGTGGAAAATTTATGACGGTTAATCCATCCACGAAAGCCGGGCAGTCCATAACCTGCCCCGGCTGCAATCCTTACTATTCGACCGGAGGGACAGCAGGAATTTCCGCCGGTGCCGGCTCTTCCTCTGGCTCGATCGGACGGTCGTGGTTGGGAGACCGAACTTCGACTGTTCCGGCTGGGCCCGGCGAAACAAACTCACCCGGTTTTGTATCCAGCCGAGGATTGTCTTTCCCCTGAGTTCGCTGAACGGCCCGCAGATGAGCGTCGCCGTAGGCTTCTCCGTCCCAGGATCCTTCAGCAAGATGGACATTGTTCACTTCCAGAAGCGAACCAGTCGACAGGTGAAGATAGGTGATCGCTTTGTTGTACTCCACAAGCTGTTGATAGTAGG
>QWOO01000012.1 GCA_003669615.1 Planctomycetota bacterium | reverse complement strand
TGCCGGAATTACACCTTGTAGAAGGACCACCGTTTCGATGTTTCCCCGGATTTCACGCTCACTCGGTCGGCGAACAATTCAAAAAATTTGCAAGTGATGGCATTCGCGGGGCGTTTATCGAAGGCGTCAGTGACCAGGTCGATGCCTATGTCACCATCAAACTGCTCGACGATCCTGCACTGGACGTTGACGCTGCGCTCGATGAATTTTTCAAGCGATATTACGGTTCAGCCGCCGAGCCGATGAAACAATTCTATCTTTGCGTTGAAGAGACATACTGCAACGCTGCAAATTATCCGGAGGAGATTCAGCAGAACCTCACGGACGACTTCTTCCAGACGGAAGAGATGGCATGGAAGCACCTTGGCACTGCCGAACGGATGGCGAAACTTGGCTCACTCATGGACGAAGCCACGCGGCTTGCCGTTGGCGACGTTGAACAACAACGTGTCGCCCTCTTCCGCCACGCGATCTGGGATCACATGTTGGAAGGTCGTCAGCAATACCTGGTCAATCCACCAGGCAATCCGTGACATTCTGCAACGGAAACCTGATACTGCGAACGTTCAGGTTGAACCCGATACAACACGGCAAGGAATTTCTATGACTCGTAATGTTAGCCGTCGTCAGGCGATGATGGGTGTCGTTACCGCAGCCGGTTGGGCCATCTGCGGTTCGGGGCAAAGGGCAAACGCCGCTGAGCTCACGGCCGTGGTTCACGAAACTAAACCCATCAGCCAGGACTCGCAGCACTATCATGGCTGGCCGACGCTGGTTCGACGCAGTAACGGCGAGTTGATTCTGCTGTATTCCGGCGGTCGCGAGGATCACGTCTGCCCCTTTGGTCGTTTGGAACTGATGCGGTCCAGCGACGATGGAAAAAACTGGAGCCCGCCCACCGTAGTGTTTGAGACCAAGATAGACGACCGCGAATCGGGCCTTATGGAAACCGCCAGGGGGACGCTCATTGCGAACACCTTCACGTCGGTGGATTTCCTGGGTCTGCTGGCGGAAGCTGAGCAGATCGCTCCAGGGACTCCGGCCGCCTGGGCTCCCGAACGCCTGAGACGTTGGCAAGCGGCGCGCGACCAGTTGACAGAAGATCAACAACAGGCCGATCCTGGCATGTGGATGATCCGGTCCACTGATGGCGGCCAGACCTGGTCGAAACCATACAAATCTCCGGTAAGCAGTCCGCATGGTCCGATTCAGCTGGCTGACGGACGACTGCTTCACGCCGGCAAAGAAGTCGTAGGGACGGGACGAACGGGCGTTTGCGAATCGACGGACGACGGTCAGACATGGCAGTGGCTGGCCGAGATTCCCCAGCGCCCCGGCGATAACTCCCAGATTGAATATCACGAATTACACGTGGTGGAAGCCGTTGAAGGCCGGCTGGTGTCGCATATTCGAAACCATAACGCGAACAATTTCTACGAGACTCTGCAGACCGAATCGTCCGACGGCGGCAAGTCGTGGACATTGCCGCATACGATCGGCGTCTGGGGTTTGCCTTCGCACCTGCTGCGACTCAGGGATGGCCGTTTGCTGATGTCCTATGGTTATCGTCGAACGCCCTTTGGCAATCAGGCGCGAGTAAGCAACGATCAAGGCCTCACATGGTCGAAAGCTTTGACCATTTCTGATGACGGTGTTGGCGGAGACCTTGGCTACCCGTCCACCGTGCAACTTGCAGACGATTCGCTTTTGTCGGTCTGGTATGAAGGAGGTTCGTATCAGGGGCTGATCGCCGGGCCCCATGCCGTGCTGCGACAATCGCATTGGATTCTGATCGACAAATAAGCCTCGTAGCAAGCCTCATCGTTCAGATTGCTGCACTGCGAAAGCATAGAAGGTGCCAGCGAAGTTTCTGTCAATGTTTTTAATTCGGTTCCTGCCACCTTTACGGTGTTCCACCTTTACGGTGTTTCAGCGTCACTTAATTGACACGATGAATCACCGTTGATCAGGAAATTGTCATCCCACGTCATCAGTCGCCGACTGTTCCCAACTTCAATCAAGACTTTCCAAATCAGAATATTCTCGCCGGGCAGTGAAAACAAATGCCCAATTCAGGACGTCGGGGCAGGAAATAGTCGGGGCGTTATGGAACGTACAGGCGCACTGCGAACATCAGATTGTGAGACGCCATGTCTGCCACGTAGTTGCCGTTAGTTCCACCGTCCAAAGGCACAGAGGTTGAGCCCATATCGAGGAATCTGTAGCCAAGGTCAAGTTCACAGCGGTCCCCGACCGGGAGAATAAATCCGCCGCCAGCCTGCCAGGCAAAGTTTAACACTGTCTTCTCGCCGGACACCTCGGTGTCATCGACCGTCAGATGGGTGCCAGCGGCCCCAAGACCACCGCCTCCATAAAGCCAGAGCTTTTCGCTCACGGGAACGTCCAGCCACAGGTTAGCCAGAGTCGACCAGTTGTCTGAAGACTTCGCGTCGTAAAAGAATATGATCGGCTCAGGTGGCCCGGGGAAACTGTTTGTAACGTGTTCAGAATCCTGTCGCCACATTACTTCAAACTCTGGCCTTACACGGAACGAGTCATACTCTTTTTTTAATCCGAGCGCGCCCCCAAATCCGACGTTGGAATCGGTGTCATCACCGGAATTTAAAAAAGCTCCCGGGGTGTTAAATCCACTACTGTCAAGGTTCGCAGCCGAACCAACAAAGTTCGCCTGCACGTACGGGGTGCATTCGCCGTCTCGAAACACCTCGGCGATCTCAATCGCCTCAGCCTGGCCGTGACACACGCTGGCAATAATGAGCAGCGATCGAGAGCTAAGCCCCAGCAATTTACGCATTTGAGTACTCCGTTGGATTTTTCACCCACACAATTCCTGTGCAGGCTGGATCGGCATCGCGGAGATGCCTGAGCTGATTCACATACGGCTTTCAAAGTATCGGTAGGAGGAAAAAAGTTTCCGTGGTGTGCTTTCAGAATAATCCGCGCAACCGTGCGTTTCACACGATGCTGCGGGACGGCGTGGAAGTCGAATACCGTCGAGCGGATGGCTCCATTGCCGGTGATCGAGTTCGGCTGGTCGACTTTGCTCGCCCCGCGGCGAACGATTGGTTCGCAGTCAACCAGTTCACCGTGATTGAATCACAGCACAATCGCCGGCCGGATGTCGTGGTCTTTGTGAACGGGCTGCCTCTGGCCATTATTGAACTGAAAAATGCGGCCGATGCCGATGCCACGATCTGGGCAGCGTACTCGCAGCTGCAGACATACAAGGCTGAGATTCCGTCGCTGTTGCAGTACAGCGAATTGCTGATCGTGTCCGACGGCTTACAGGCACGCATTGGATCGCTGACAGCCAATCAGGAGTGGTTCAAGGTCTGGCGAACCGTCGACGGCGAAGGAGATGCCCCGAAGTCGGCTCTGGAACTGGAAGTACTAATTCGAGGCGTGTTTGAGAAACGCCGGTTCCTCGACATGCTGCAACACTTTATCGTGTTTGAGCAGGACACCGAGAGCGACCGAGTCCATAAGATTATTGCGGGTTACCACCAGTTCCATGCGGTGAATGCCGCGATGCAGGAAACCGTGCGGGCCAGCGGTATGGCAGACTCTGCGATGATCACCGCGGAAGACGAAGGCCAGTATTGGGCCGGTCGGATGCACGGCGGCAAAGCCGGGGACCGACGAGCGGGCGTCGTGTGGCATACGCATGGTTCCGGAAAAAGCTTTTCGATGCTGTTTTATGCCGGTCGCATGATTCGCAATCCGGCGATGCAGAACCCAACGATTGTCGTGCTGACGGACCGAAACGATCTGGATGATCAGTTGTTTGGGCAGTTCCAGCGGTGTTGTGACTTGCTCAATCAGACTCCTGTTCAGGCAACGGACCGCGATCATCTGCGGGAGTTGCTGAAGGTGGCGAGCGGTGGTGTGATCTTCACGACGATCCAGAAGTTCATGCCGGAGAAGGGCGAAAGAATGCCGTCTCTGTCCGATCGCCGCAACATCGTGGTCATCGCGGACGAAGCCCATCGCAGTCAGTACGATTTGATCGACGGGTTGGCTCGCAATCTGCGGGATGCGTTGCCGAATGCGTCTTTCATTGGTTTTACGGGAACACCGATTGAACAAACCGATGCGAACACGAGAGCGATCTTTGGCGACTACATTTCCATCTATGACATCCAGCGAGCCGTCGCCGACGGTGCCACGGTGCCGATCTACTATGAAAGCCGGATCGCGAAGCTTGCCTTGAACATTGCCGCTTTGCCACGGCTGGATCAGGAATTCGATGAGATAACGGAAGGCGAGGAGCAGACCAGTCGCGAAAAGCTAAAATCCAAATGGGCAGCGCTGGAAGCTCTTGTGGGCGATCCGAAACGCATCAAACTGATCGCCGCCGATCTGGTCGAACATTTTGAGAAGCGGCTGGAGTCCATGGACGGCAAAGCGATCGTGGTTTGCATGAGCCGACGAATCTGTGTGGATCTCCATAACGCAATCGTTGCCTTGCGACCTGACTGGTCCAGCGCAGAACACGATGATGCGGAGGGGGAGAAGTCGAAGGACACCGTCGTGAAAATCATCATGACGGGCAGTGCCGACGATGGACCGGAATGGCAGCCTCACATCCGCAATAAGGAAAAACGCCGAACGCTGGCGAACCGCTTCAAGGACAGCAAGGATCCGTTTCGGGGCGAACCCGCACTAGATGTTACTCTAACCGGATTTTGAATCCCGTGAATCGATTGTTTTGCCTTGTTTTTTATGATGTTCGCAGAGGTTTACTACACCTTTGCTACACCACAGCACAAAAATGGGCACTACATGCAGAGCAAAAAAGCATTCCCGAAACCGCGCGTTCATGCCGACTTCCCCCTGTCATGGCACAAGGGTGTAGGCCAGTGGATGAAGAAGTTCACAGGCAAGCAACACTACTTCGGCGCAGATCCTAATGAAGCCCTGACACGATACCTGGCGGAGAAAGATTACCTCATTGCTGGGGTTGAAGTTCCTGTTGAGAATGAGCACATCAGCGTGCGCGACTTGGTGAACCTGTACCTGGAGAATCGGGAGAGGGATCGGGATTCAGCAAAGACATCGACAAGCCACATCACCGAACGGACTTTTGCAGAATATCGCGACACGGGCAGCGTGATGGTCGCGATGTGGAATCACCGCAGCGTTTCAATGCTTACCCCGATGGAGTTCGCGAAGCTGCGCCACAAACTCGACAGCGGCTCGCCTGATCGTCTGAGGCGGCGCATGACAAACGTACGCAGCATATTGAAATGGGGCCGCATGAACGGGCTTCTGAAAGCCGACGTGAACTACGGGAGTGAATTCAACCTGGCCGATAAGAGTCAAATGCGAAAGGCGAAGGCGAATCGTGAAAAGCCGATCTTCGATGCCGAGACGATCCGAAAGGCCCTTGATGCGGCATGGCCGTCGGTGAAGGCATTCATCCTATTGGGGATCAATTGCGGCTTTTACGCGAAGGATATCAGTGATTTGAATAACTCCTACATCGAAGGCGAGTTCATCACCTTCGCGCGGGAGAAGACAGGCATTGACCGACGTTGCTGGTTGTGGCCGGAAACGCGGGCTGCCATCGCGGCGGCAAAGGCACCAGAGAATGCGGAAGATCGGGTGTTCCTTTCGAAACGTGGAAAGCCCTTGCATGTGGCTCACGGTCTCAATAGAACCGACCTCGTTGCTTCCAACTGGCACGAACTGAAAGAGAAGATCGGGCTCACTCGGTCCAGTTCAGGATTCAAAAACTTCCGCCACACATTCCGGAGCGAGGCAGGCGGGGCGAAGGACGCGGAGGCGGTTCGACTTTTCATGGGCCACACAGATGGAACCGTTGGCGAACTGTATCAGCACAACTTCGACGAGCAGCGATTGATTGATGTCGTTAATCACGTTCACGCCTGGCTGTTTCCGAAGCCAAAAAAGAAGCCAGCGAAGAAAGCAGCGAAGCGAGCGGCAAACAAATCCAGCAAGTGATATCGGGCCAAAGTACGACGCGCAGGAGTGGGCATGATGAACAACACTGGCAAAGTGGCGATTGAATTGGCAGCAGAGATCTTGCGTGATTCAGGCGCTGTCGATGCAGCCTTTACGCAGTGCTGCGAAACGCTGTACGTCCAATTGGATGAAGCGACATCCTTAGACTCGAAGGTAGCAGCCTATGCAGGGTTCAGCGATCGGCTGCGCATCCTGCTCAGAGCGGTACAACTGGCAGCTGAACACGATGAGAACGTCAGGGAACTGGAAACGATCATCGATCCGACCTTCCGTTACGTGTTCCAGAATCTTCGTTTGAATGCAATAGATCTCGTTCCCACGGAAGATCAGTTGCTCTGTGTCGACGAAGGACTCAGCACACTGAAACGTGAGCTCTCCCAGTTTGCTGAACGCGCCACTCTTAGGATGCTGATTCAAGGAAAGCGATCTTCCGACGTCCCTGTTGATCGGCTGCCCCACATCGTGGAGCAGAAAAAAGAACCGACGTTGTTTGGACTCAAGACAATCGCCGACTCGAAATTGGAACGCGTTGTTGGAGGTGATCACCTTGAATGCATTATCGTAAATGACGATCAGTGGGCGTTAACCGACGTTCGTCATCAGAGATTATCCAGTAATTGTGTGCCAGCACACAGTTTGCTCACGGTAAAACACAACGACATCGGTGGGATTAACTCCACCCGGTTGGAATCTACTGAACCGTCGCAGCCGCTGAAATCCACCTTCAAATCGAAAGTTTTTCCGCGCGAGTGTTCTGACGAGGCAGTTCCCCAATTTCACGCTCGACTGTTATCGGATCACGTTTCTGCTTCTCGCAATGAGCCTTCATGCGAGTCAGTCCATCGGCAATCTTCTTCTCTAAACGCTTCGTAATCCCTTACTCCATCTTGGGTTGCTCACGACTGCGACACAGGATGCTGCCAGTCTCCAGAGGAATCGTCCTGCTCAGCAGATTCGAGGAAGTGGTGCTCCGCTGGGTTCGTCGAGCGGTCGCGGTGGGCCAACGCTGCGGCGAATGGTCACCGGGCTGATTCCCGCAGGCTGCACTTCTCCGATGATGGCCGCTTGCTCGCATCCAGCCACCCTTCGCATCGTCTCAACTCCCGATTGTGCATAGTCGGCGTCGATGGCAACCACGATCGTCCCTTCGTTGGCCACATACAGCGGATCAAGCCCCAGCAACTCACAAGCCCCGCGAACGCCGTCTGTCACCGGAAGGCTGGCTTCGGTCAAAGCAAAGCTGTGACCACTTTCCTCAGCCCATTCCTGAAGCACAGATGATAAACCGCCGCGAGTTGCGTCACGAATTGCTCGCACATGTTCGCCCACAGCATCGCGGAGCGCGGAAACGACCGGGAACACGGAACCGGAATCGCTTACGGACGTGGAATCCATCAAGAATCCTCCGCGAGCACTCATGACGGCAATGCCATGACGGCCGATCGGACCGGAGACAAGGACTTTATCACCGACTCGAATCGCCCTCGGTCCCGGCGGTGTCGGATCCACGATTTCTCCAACACCGCTCGTATTAATAAAAAGGCCATCGACAGCTCCGCGAGGAACCACTTTCGTATCGCCCGCGACGATCGCCACTCGACATTCCCGAGCTGCACGAGCAACACTGTCCAGAACCGTCTCCAGAATAACTTTTGGCAGTCCTTCTTCAATGATCAGCGACAACGTGAGCCAGCGAGGATACGCTCCAGCCACGGCAAGATCATTGACCGTCCCAAAAACAGACAGAGAGCCCAGATCTCCGCCGGGAAAAAACATCGGAGACACTGTATGACTGTCGGTGCAAATTGCCAGGCGACAGCCAATCGTAGTGATCCTGGCCGCATCGGCAAATGCGGTATGCTCCGCCGAAGCGACCCGCGGCAGAATTGTCTCTGCGATCAATCGACGACTCAGCCTCGCGCCTTCGCCATGGGCCAGCGAGATTCGTTCCGCGTCGGCTGAGATTGGGATCGGGCAATTCAGGCTCCAGTCGGAAAGATGATTCACAGCGTGGCCCTCGGGTGAAATTTCTCATAAGCAGCGCAGGCACCTTCGGACGAAACCATCGGTGCTCCGAGCGGCGTTTCCGGCGTGCAGGCTTTCCTGAACTCCGGGCAGTCGCATGGCTTCAAACGTCCTGTCAGCACTTCCCCAGCGCGACATCGGGATTGCAGCTCATCGCTTGGATTGATCTCATTCTGCTCGACGGCTTTCAGGTTGAAGCGCTGGAGTGCATCAAACTGTTGAAGCTCCCGGCGAATCGCATAACCACCAGAGTCTATCGGCCCCAATCCTCGCCAGACACGAGTATCAATTTCATAGACACTTCCGATCACATCACGTGCATGCCGGTTTCCGTTCCTGTCGACCGAACGGCTGTAAGTGTTGTGGACCTCGGCACTTCCGGACTCAAGCTGCGTCACACAGTCAAGTATGCCCTGCAGCAGATCGATCGTTTCAAATCCCGTCACCACCACGGGAATATGGAAGCGACGCACGAATTCTTCATAGTCTGAATAGCCCGTAATGCAGCAAACGTGGCCAGCGGCGAGAAATCCCTGCACTCGATTTTGAGGCGCCTGAATTAAAGCTTCCATGGCCGGGAGTACTCGCACGTGAGACGCCAGCACGGAGAAATTATTGAGCCCCAGTCGCTGAGCCTGAAGGACCGCGAGTGCTGTGGCCGGTGTTGTGGTCTCAAATCCGACGGCAAAGAAAACGACATGCTCCGAGGGATGGCTTTCGGCGTATCGGACAGCATCCAGCGGCGAATACACCATCAGTACATTCGCACCATTTGCCCGAGCCGTCAGCAACGAACCACACGAACCGGGGACTCGCAGCATGTCGCCAAAGCTCGCCAGCAGCACATGGGGACGATGAGCCAGATCCACCGCGTGATCGATGGCAGCAAT
>QWOO01000349.1 GCA_003669615.1 Planctomycetota bacterium | reverse complement strand
GGCAGCACCCACAAGAAATATCCAGTGCGTGATCGGAAGAGCATGCTTTAAACCACTGAAGCGACGCATGTCGATTACATCGCCCATCGAGTGCATGACGCTTCCGGCCGCCAGAAACAGAAGTGCCTTGAAAAAGGCATGAGTAAACAAATGGAACATCCCGGCTGTGACGGCCGGAGTCACCAGGTCAGCACCAGCAGCACCGCAACCCAATGCCATAAACATGAAACCAAGCTGACTAACCGTCGAATACGCAAGGACTCGCTTCAGATCAGTCTGAGTCAATGCAATCAAAGCGGCGATGGCGGCGGTGATGGCACCAACAGCTGATACCGTCATCTGAGCTTGTGGTGCCATTACAAACAAGGGCGTGCATCGCGCAACGAGATAGATCCCGGCGGTGACCATTGTGGCCGCATGGATGAGGGCACTGACAGGAGTTGGCCCTTCCATCGCATCAGGAAGCCAGACTTGAAGTGGGAACTGAGCCGACTTGCCCATGGCTCCCAGAAACAGGCAGAAGCAGATCAATTGAATCACGCCGGGGTTGGCCGCTTCAACTGCAGCGATCCGAGCCGCGTCGCCCAGTACGGACACGAAATCCAGCGATCCGAAGTTCGTCCAGATCAGGAAGATCCCCATGATCAGACCGAAGTCACCAATTCGATTGACAACAAAAGCCTTCTTCGCGGCCGCAGCCGCCGATGGCTTGTGAAACCAGAAGCCGATCAGCAAATAACTGCAAAGACCAACGGCTTCCCAGAACACAAACAACAGCACGAAGCTGCCGGACAGGATCAGCATGCACATCGAAAACACAAACATCGAAACGGCAGCGAAAAATCGCGGATATCCTTTATCATGGCTCATGTAACCGGAGCCAAATATTGACACCAGCAGACTCACGCCTGTCACCATGCTCAGCATAATCGCGGAGATGGAATCCGCTCGCAGCTCGACATCAGCATGCAGCGTCCCGACGTTCAGCCATTCAAAGCCGTAGGAAACAATCTGAGGCCCGGTCGCCGGTGCAACCTGACCTTCAACCATCTCAGGAAGTGTCACTGATGGTAGAATTTTTAGCATCAGCACCAGTGAACACACAAAAGAAATTGCCAGGGCTGACCAGCACGGCAGATGACTTTTGTAACGCAGCAGTTTTGGGCCCAGCAGCGCGGTGATGATTGCGGACGCCAGCGGAGCGGCCGGAATCAGCCAAAGAACCAGCTGTTGAATTTCTTCAGACATAGGAAACCAACTCAAACCACAACGGTCAGACAAAATTCGTGGAATCAAACGACCATAGCCGCATCAGCAGCTGTCAGACACGCCCTGAACTGGTGGCACCCGATGACGCTGAAGTTCTTGGCGGATCTTTCGGTACTATTCCGGCCGGGGTCAGCTTTGGAATGTTCTCGTAGGCATCCACCGGTTTTTCAGTTTCGGAAGCGATGTCCGCAGTCGGTCCCGCAAGATCAGACTCCCGCAGTTCCGACCACAACTGGATGTCCAGCGAATGGGACTTTCGATAAAGCGCCAAGACCAATGACAAAGCCAGTCCGGCTTCGCAGGCCGCAACGGTCAGTGTGAAAATCGTGAAGGCCTGACCTTCCTGAGTCTGGTGCATCCGGCCGAACGTTACCATCGTCAGCGATATGCCGTGCAGCATCAGTTCGGCTGAAAGCACCATCAGAATCAGGTTTCGTCGTGTCAGGAATCCAATGATTCCCAGGACAAACAGTCCGGCTCCCACCAGCAGAAATCGTTGTTCTTCGGGTGTCATAATCCCCCCTGCTCTCTGCGAGGTGCGATCGCAATTGCACCAATACAGGCCACCAGAAGCAATGTTCCGGCAAGTTCGACGGCAAACAGATAGTCACCAAAAAGAGACCGGCCAAGTCCCTTGAGATTTCCGACAGGATGATCGGCATCAGCCACACTCAGCAAATTCCCGGGCTCGGGCGGCGTTGCTGGCGCCCCAATCGGAAGATCAACTGCGATACCCGGCATCCCGGGCATGCCACCAACAGCAGGTGCCGGTTCAGCAACTGCAGCGACCACCGGGACAGCACGCACTTCGATGTCCAGTTTTTCGGTCTGGAGAGTCATGGCGATGGCTCCCAGAAAAACAAACGCAGCGACAGTCGCGAGAACGCTCTGCCCTGATCGCTGATCGTATCCGGCGGCTCCGCTTTGCTGAGCCAGCATGATGACGAACAGAAACGTCACGATCACGGCACCCGCATAGACAATAATTGTCGCAGCTGCCAGAAACGGAGCACTCTGCAGCAAAAACAGCCCGCAGGTTGCGAGGGTCGTGAGTGCAAACCACAATGCCGCATAGACCGGGTTTCGAGCGGTGATCATCAGAACGCCGCACAGCAACGCACCAATGCCAAACACCCAGAACATGACTTCGTTAGCCAGTTCCGAATGAGGATTTCCACAGGCCAGGCAGAAGGAAACCAGCCCGGCCGCGGTCAGCACAAGGCCCAGGATTCGGGAACGTGGCTTTCCACCATGCTTTGCGGGCATCAACCACAGAATTCCCACGGCCCACAACACCAGACCAACGAGCGTCATTGGATTTGACTGAAACCAGTCCATCATGAGTGTGACTCCTGATTCCCCTGGATCACGCCGGCGGTCGGATTCTTCGCGGATCGATCGGCGGCCGGTACCCCGGTCGCAGGTCCCAACGTCGGCAGCGATGAAAATTCAGCGGCCGGGCCGAGAATTCCACGTCGAGTTCGCACAGGATCTCTCGGGTTATCCTTCGTCTGATCGTAGACGCTGAGAAGCTTCTCACGATCGAACATCAGAGCTTCGCGAGTCTCACCGGTGAGGTCATAAATATGAGTCAGCTCGATCGCATCCACCGGACACGCTTCTTCACACATGCCGCAGTAAATGCAGCGAAGCTCGTCCAGCACGAATGACTTTGGAAACTTATCGCGGTCAGGCCATTCCGGAGGAGCCGCCTGAGCTTCAATGGATATGCAGTTCGCAGGACATGCGGTTGCACACATCATGCAGGCCACACATTTGACGCGATCCTTTTCGTCCCGATTGAGACGATGCACGCCGCGATAATGCAGCGGCAGATCGGGCTTCTGCTCCGGATACTGCTGAGTCACCGTGTTACGATCGGTCACATGCTTCAGAGTCGTTTTCAGACCCTTCATAATGGCCGGTACGAACGTGGATTCCCAGAAGCCAAGCTGAGGCTCCTCAACCCACGTGACCGTCTTCTTCGGCTTTGTTTTTGTTTCAGACATTAGGGAACTCGGTTTTCAGTGTTCGGTGTTCAGTTTTCAGAGCTCAGTTCAGAGCGATGAACTGCAGAGCTGATGTACCGCTTGACACTGCGGATTTATCTCAAATCTCAAATCTCAAATCTCAAATCTCAAATCTCAAATCAATGATGAGCCCCGTGAGCGTGCCCGTGATCATGATCGGCAACCGCAACTTTCTTTCGCTTCACATAACCTGGGCGAGCAGACAATTCTGCTTCTCGCAGGTTCGCACTGATGGTTCCCCACGCCGCAAACAGCGCCAACGAACCGACAAACAACCACCAGCGACTGAACTCAAAGTGCATGCAGAACATGACCATCACCAGGTTGGCCAGTGACAGTGGGATCATGACTTTCCAGGCGAGTTCCATAAGCTGGTCAAAGCGAAAGCGGGGAATCGTCCAGCGAAGCATGATCATGAGACAGATGAAGGAGAACGCTTTACCACTCAGAATCAGCAGCTTCACCAGCCAGAGCCCCGGATAAGCGCTCGTCGCTTCTGCAATGAACGGCAGATGCCAGCCACCCAGGAACAGGATCGACGTCAGAAAACTGATCGTGATCATATGCGTATATTCACCAAGGAAAAACAGTGCCCACTTCAAAGCGCTGTATTCCGTGTGCCATCCACCGATCAGTTCTTGTTCGCATTCCGCAAGGTCAAACGGAAGACGATTGGCTTCCGCCAGGGACGCCGTGAAAAACATCAAAGCAGCCAGCGGCTGGAACCAGATGTTCCAGTTCATAAAACCGCCAGCAACCTGCTGCTGCATCAGACTTTCCAAATTCAACGTGCCCGACATCAGAGCCAGTCCAAGGACTGACATTCCCAGCGGAATTTCGTAGCTGACAACCTGAGCGCTCGCGCGAAGTGCGCCCAGAGCACTGTACTTGTTGTTCGAAGCCCATCCGCCCAGCACGATGCCGTAGACGCCCAAACTTCCGATCGCAAAGACAAACAGGATTCCGATGTCGATGTTCGGTGCAATAATGAATCGAATGAATGACGGGACCGTGTCATCATTGACGGGTCCGAAAGGCACGACGGCAAAAGCCATCAGCGCCGTAAACACCGACAACGCGGGCGCCATCACATAGAGCACTTTGTCCACATGCGGAGGAATCACGTCTTCTTTCAGCAACAATTTCACGCCGTCGGCAAGCGGCTGAAATAGTCCCATCGGCCCGACACGATTCGGCCCAATACGATCCTGCATCCACGCAGACAATTTGCGTTCCAGCAGAATCAAATAATTACAGACCCCTGGAATCGCCCCGACGACGACACCAATGGTCAAAAGAGTTATCAAAAGTTCTGGCATAGATATTTATGTCCTCAAAGTGCGCCGATGCTCTGCATCGGAACTGCGCGATGCGGAGCATCGCAGCACATTCATCACACCGCTGTGACAACTTCTTCTAAAAACACGCCCTGCCCCTTCAGGCCTTCACCGCTGATCGCAGCAAGTGCCGGAATGGTCGCAGCAATTTCTTTTCGCAGAATTTCCGTCTGAACCAGTCCCGGACGTTCTGCCAGATCCCATAACAGACGACCATCAGGGCGTGTGCCATCAGGACCACGCACGGAGCGATTTATCAGCTGGGCCAATCCCTTAAAGTTCACAAACACACCTTCACGCTCCACAAATGTGCCCGATGGCAAAATGTGTGTTGCATGCTTCAAAACCGGAGACGGCAGAATATCCTGCACGATCACCGTTTCGACCTTGCTGAACGCCTCGGCCTGTATCTCGCTGATCCAGCCTTCCGGATCTCCACCCACCAGATAGACCGCGCTGAACTGGCCTGCGGAAGACAGACGAAGCAACTCTTCGAATGGCATCACGTCGCCGGAAAAATGCTGAAGCACCAATTCCACGCCCGCTCGATTTGGAGCCTTCTCAGCGTGAATCGTAAACTTAACAGGTTGAACAACGTTGCCCTTAACATCTTTCGGGAACTGATCGTCTCCACCCTCAATTCGCACGGGGCCCATGGCCAGCGTCACATTCGCCGAAAGACCTTTGAGAAGTCCTGCGAGAAGATAAGCCTCTTCTACCGTCATCCAGGGTGAAAGCACCGCCGCAACTTTACCCTTCCCCTGAGCAGCTTTCTTTAACGCAGTTCGCGCGGACGCCAGCACAATGTCGAAATCATTGGCTGTTACCAAGCCATTGGTTCGGACTTCCGGAGACGACAATCGCTCACCCGAGTGCGTATATTTCCAGCCGAAACGGCCTTCATCGCACATAAAATGCCCCTGCGATTTTTCGTTCTCACGAGGCGTCAGGCGATAGACTCGCTCCTCATTCTGATCCACATGAATACTGCAGCCGGTACTACAACCAGGACAGACTGAATCCTTGCTTTTCAGCCACCAGACGCGCTGCTGATAAAGGAAGTCTTTGCTGCACAACGCGCCGACTGGGCAGAGATCCACAACATTTCCGGCCAGCGGGTTGTTGACGGGATATCCGGGGAAAATATCAATCTCTTCGTGCGAGCCGCGGCTGACGACCTGCAGTTCCGCCGATCCACTCACTTCACGCGTAAATCGCACGCAGCGAGTACACATGATGCAGCGGTCAGTGAAGAGCGTGATCTGATCGCCAATGTAAGTTTTATCCGGCTTTATGTTTTTAGGCTCGTTAAGCCGGCTGTAACCGCGACCGTAGTTGAAGCTGTAATCCTGCAGATAACATTCACCAGCCTGGTCACATGTCGGACAGTCCAGGGGATGATTCAGCAGCAGATACTCAAGCGTTGCTTTGCGAGCATCTTTGACTTTCTGACTGTCAGAAATAATCACAGTGCCATCCTTTGCCGGCGTCTGACATCCAGGCACCAGTTTGGGCTGCATGGCCACCGTGCCGTCCGGCTTCTTGTCACCGACCTCAACGAGACACATGCGGCAACTGGCGACGACCGACAAAGCCGGATGCCAGCAGTATGCCGGAATCTCATCGCCAACTTTAGCCGCTGCCTGAATGCAGTTCAGCCGCTCGTTAGCGCCGATCTCAACTTCTTTACCGTTTACCGTAACCGTTGCCATGCCGTTACCTGGTCATAGATTTCAAATTTGAAATTTCGGATCTCAAATTTATGATTTCAAATCTCAAATTCTTAAGTGCCAGGAAAAGGTGTCAGGAACCAATAGCCAAATGGCCCACAGGGTGCTTTGCACTAACGGTTCCTGACACCTTTTCCTGACACCTCACTCAGTGCACTTCCATCAGCTGCTGTGCGGACGTCATCGTCGATCGCTTGCTGTTGATGTATTCCTCAAAATCACCTCGGAACTTGCTGATGGCATTCTTCACCGGCCAGGCAGCACCGTCGGAAAGTCCACAGATCGTGGTCCCCGGAATGATGCCCATTGAACTGGCCACTTCCATCAGCAGATCCAGATCTTCCAGACGCCCCTGTCCAACTCGAATACGCGTCAGAATTTTGGTCATCCACGCGGTGCCTTCTCGACACGGTGTGCACTGACCACAGGACTCATGAGACATGAAGCGACAGCAGTTGAACAGCACGTCGACCATGCTGGTCTGATCGTCCACAACCACGACCGCAGCTGTTCCCAGCCCCAGGCAACCGACTTTACCCGGGCCTGCGAAGTCCAGCTTCGTATCGAACTCCTTCTCGCACAGAAATCCCATGCTGATTCCGCCCGGAACAATCGCCTTGGCCTTGCGACCCTTCCAGACGCCGCCAGCATGTTCTTCCACCAGTTCACGAGCCGTCACGCCCAGCGGCAATTCCACACAGCACGGCTTATTCACATGCCCGCTGACGCAGTAAAGCTTTGGCCCATAGCTGCCAGGGTCGCGTGGATTATTCGGATCCGGCGGAACCCCGATCGACTGAAACCATTCTTTGCCACGATACAGAATGTGCGTAACGCAGCAGAGCGTTTCCACATTGTTCACAATCGTTGGCTTGCGGAACAAACCTTCAATCGCCGGGAATGGCGGCTTGATTCGCGGCCACGCTCGTTTGCCTTCCAGACTCTCGATCAGCCCAGTTTCTTCACCGCAGATGTAAGCGCCAGCGCCACGATGCAGAACAATATCCAGATTGAAGCCAGTGCCCTTGATATTCCTGCCCAGCAATCCCGCGGCGTAACATTCTTTAACCGCCGCATCGAGCGCTCGATAGCTGCGGCCGTATTCATATCGCAGATACAAATACGCACTGTTTGATCGAATCGCGTGGCACGCGATCATGATGCCTTCGATCAACTGATGCGGATCCTTCTCCATCAGAATGCGATTGTTGAAGGTGCCTGGCTCACTTTCGTCCGCGTTGATGCAAAGATAAATCGGACCTGGATGATCCTTCGGAAGAAAGGTCCACTTCAGGCCGCACGGAAATCCGGCTCCGCCGCGACCACGCAGACCAGCGTCCTTTACAATGTTTGTGACATCCGCGGGAGCCATGCTCAGGATGTCTTTAATCCGCGCATAGCCACCGTCCGCCATGTACGACTTGAGTGACGTACTGTCCGGCTTATTGATGCGAGCAAAGAGAACGGGTTCGAACTTAGCCACAACGATCCTCTGATCTGAATCCCACAGCAGTCATTTTATCCGACGAATGCGATCTACCGCGGCACGCGACACAACTCACTCAGCCAATCGCCAACACTTCAACTACAACTTCTCAATCAGCGCCGATACCGATTCGACATCCATATCCATGTGACACTCGTCATCCACCAGAATGCAGGGTGCCCCTTCACAGGCTCCGAGACATTCTGCAAATTCCAAAGTGACCTTGCCATCTGCAGATGTTTGACCCGGATGAATATGAAACTTATTGCAAACTTGCTCAAGCACTTCTTCCCCACCTCGAAGCATGCAGGAAATGCTGCGGCAGACCCAGACGCGATGCTTGCCAAGAGTGTGCTTTTCATCCTTGAAGAAGTTGTAGAACGACATGGTGTCGTGAACTTCCGAAGGATGTAGTTCCAACAACTCCGCGATTTCAACAATCGCCCCGGTTGATACCTCTCGCATTGCATCATGAACCAGATGCAAGGCCGGCAACACGACCGCACGCTTGTTTGGATACTTCGGGAAGTTGTCCCGAATCTGATTCTTGAGTTCTTCGCTCAGAACACCCATGTCTAACCACCTTTTACAAACTCGTGCCAGGGCTCCAGCCCTGGAACGCACTGCCCGGAGGCTCCCGCCTCCGAACACGACAATGGAGGCAGGAGCCTCCGGAGCAGCGTGTTCCGAGCCAGGAGCCTCGGAACAAGCATCAGTGCGACTTCATTCCGCTCGCCAAATCCAAAATCAGACTATCGGTCAAGCTCCGCAGCGATAATGTTCAGGCTTCCCAGTACCGCAACCACGTCACTCAACTGATGCCCCTTGATCAAGTGAGGGAACATCGAAAAGTGAATCAGAGACGGCGGACGAGTCCTGGCACGATAGGCTCGCGTCTCCGCGTTACCCACAATGAAAAAACCCAGTTCGCCATTCGGAGACTCCGTGGCCGCGTAGACCTGCTCGCGAGGAACCGCGTATCCCTTGTTCGGCATGATTACTTCAAAGTGCTGAATCAGGCCTTCGATACTGCGATAAACCGCCGGCTTGGCAGGCAACACTATGTCGCTGTCCACAGCAAT
>QWOO01000222.1 GCA_003669615.1 Planctomycetota bacterium | reverse complement strand
GAACGGGTGCCGATTCGGGCTCTTCGTCTGCTGTGGTAAATGCCAAAGCCATGGGCTTTTCTTCATTGCTGGAAATGATCGTAACCTGTGGATTCTGCTGACCAATCAACGGACGCAACACGCTGTACCATTCGTAGCGATGGATGCTGTCCAGATGTCGCGTTTCCACAGTGGCCTGAGGAGCCATCGTCAGGAGTCCCACCGCTTCATCAAGCGACAGCTCTGTAAATTCACCATCGTTCGATCGCGCGGCCAGAGCCTTTCCGGACAACATCTGACCGAGCCCCGCACGAAGTTCGATTACGCAGATCACTCCCACAATCAGCAGCAGAACCACTGAAGCTGCGGTGCGAGCAGGCGACACCTTTGCTCCGGACCCAGAGACTGTCTTTTTGTCGGCCACAAAGATCTCCTCGAATGCATTTTATGATCAGAAAAAACTGACATGCCGCAACGATATCCGTCCGACTACTCCTTGTCATCTGTCGCTCATCGCCCGCTCGGTTGAATTCATGGATTTGCTCACCACGAAAGCCGCGTTGGTTTGACAGGCTGTGCTGGCCGTCGACACTCGGTCGAAACTCATGCATCAGACAGTCAGCACGCACCATTTTTTATAGTCTGGTGAATGTTGGCCCATGCGGTAAACTATGGTATCGCAAATTGCTGCGATCTCTGGCCTTCTCCTTTGCGTACGGACTTTCGTCATGACACGCTTCCGTTTCCTCAGCTCTCACTGCGCCCTGCTTGTCGCAACGTTTTGCTATGTGGGTTGCTCAAAAGAATCTGCTCCGCCCGCGGACGTCACGGGCAAAGGCCCAGACGCAACTGTCACTGAGGACGAAGGATCCTCGGCCGTTGAAACCCTTCTTTCCGAAAGCGAGACGCGGGAAATCCTCAACCTGCATAACCGCGGCGTTGGCCACCTCGAGAATCATGAGTGGGCGGACGCAGAAACATCGCTCAGCCAGTTGCAGGGACTCATTCCAAACAATGCTGATGCCGCGCAAAATCTGGCTATCGCACGCGTGTTATCCCTGATCGATCGCAGTTCGGCGCTCTCTCCGTCGCGAGATCCCAAAGCCTTTACCGACATGATGACAAAGGCTGGCCAGTCCGTCGCTAATTTCCAAAAGGTTGCTGCCACCAATCAGCAGAAGGCCATCGCGGCACTAGTCGATGGTAAGCTGGCCGCATTCTCAGACAGCTCTTCCAACCCGCAAATTCAAAATGCACTGAACCATTTCCGCGAGGCCATCACTCTGTCCGACAACCGTCCGGAAATGTGGTATGCGTATGCTTTGGCGATGGAAGGCCACCGCGATTTTTCGGACTCCCCGGATTTGATCACGGCACTGCAGCGAACTCACGAACTGGCGCCCGAGAACCTTGCTGTCGCCGGAAAACTTCTGGAGAAGCAGGCTCTGGGTTTGAATTCCAAAAATGCTCAGACGAAAGATCTCGCACTAAAACTCTCGGCCACACTGGAACGCGTGGCAACGCTGCTTGAACCCTTGAATTCTGCCATTCGTCAACAGCGAAAGATTGATCTGGTCGACACCATCCGGAAGGCTCTTGCGGGTCCAGGAAGCACCAATCCGGCTCTGTTGCTGGGCCCCGCAATGATGGCCAAAAACTTGATGCTTCCCGAGCTGGCTACCCAGGTCGATCAGCGGCGAATTGACAGGAATCTTCTGGAATACCTCGTCGTCGATCTGGCTCCCGGACTGAATCTTTCGCCCGAAGCTCGAAGCCTGATCTTCCCCCCGGCAGAACCCACTGTGCTGAAGCCCTTTACGGCAGGCGCTGGACTGCCGGAACTGACTGATGCGTCCGCAGTCCGAATGGCCGACATGAATCTTGACGGCGCAGACGATCTGGTTGTAGTGCAGGGCGGCCGTTTGCAGATTTACTCGCGGGGCACAGATCTTACCGCAAGCTGGATTCCGCTGATGAATTCCCCCGAGGCGGCGGGTCTTATCTCGCATTGTCTGCTGATTGATATCGATCGAGACTTTGATCGCGCGTTGTCGGATATCAAGAGCCCGGTCCGGCTGCGCGACCGCGATGGCGATCAAAAAATTGTGACCGACACTTCTGGGCAGAATCGCTGGTTCGACACCGATCTGGATGTCATCGCATGGAATCAGGACGGCGTGCTGATCCTTCGAAATGAAGTCACCGCCGAAGGAACTCGCACGCTGACTCCGCTGGCTCAATCGTCCACTGTCAGCGGGATTCAGGATCTCGGTGCGGCCGACCTGGAAGCGGATGGAGATCTCGATCTTATCTTCGCAACAACGACCGGGCTGGTGCTCTGGAAGAACATCGACGGGAAAACCTTTGAGCCCATCGTGGAAGGTGTCAGCCTGCCACAGCATTCGATTTCCGGAGTAGCGATTGGTGATTTCAATCGTGACATGGCAATGGATGTTGTCGGCGTTTCGAATGATGGAAAGTCGGGCTGGCTGCAGAATATGCTGCACGGGCGATTTCGCTGGCTGGAAGGACTGCCTTGTCCGGAAGGATCATCTGACGTTCTGCTGGATGAACTCAACGGCGACGGACGGTGGGACATCATCACAACGGGGCCCTCGGGCACAGCCACTATTCTTGCCAAAAACACCGACAGCTTTGCAGAGGCATTAACCGAAAATGTGTCCTCTGCCGAAGGCCGGTCGCTCGTTCGTGCAGATCTCGATAACGACGGTCGCTCCGATTTCCTCGTCGCAGGTCCGCAGAAACTTGTGATCCTTCGAGGAACCGGAGATGGAAAAGCCGAGGACCTGAGTTCCCTGCTTCCTGCCGACACGTCAGCTCAAAGCGTGGCGACTTTTGATATGGACGATGATGGTGATCTGGACATCGTGAGCGTCACGCAGAATGGTCATCTTCAACTACTGGTCAACAACGGCGGCAATGTGAACCAGTGGATTGACGTGGTCGCCCGAGCCGTCGGGGATGATCCGCAGTTTCCATCCAATCGTGTGAATATGCACGGGAGAGGATCCGTAATTGAACTGCGATCCGGCTCTTCTTATCAGGCTCACATCATTGATTCGCCCACCTTGCATCTTGGTCTTGGGCAGGCCACCACTCTGGATACTGTCCGTATCATCTGGACGGATGGAGTTCCCCAGAACATCACGAACACCGCTTTGCTCAGGGCAAGGCTCGGTATCCTGGCTCCTCAGATTCTGTCCGGATCCTGTCCTTACATTTATACATGGAATGGAGCACGCTTTGAGTTCTTCAGTGACTGCCTTTGGGCAGCTCCCATCGGACTGGTGCAGGCCACCGGGGACATGGCGCCAACTCGTGAATGGGAGTACCTGCTGATTCCGGGCGATCAGCTAAAACCTCGCGACGATCGCTATGTCCTGCAGCTTACCGAAGAGCTGTGGGAGGCCGCTTACTTTGATGAAGTGAAACTGGTTGCGGTCGACCATCCGGCGGACGTGTCTATTTTTACTAACGAAAAAGTGGGCTCCCCCGCGATGGCAGCGCCGCGGATTCATACCGTAAAAAATGCCCGCTTGCCAAAGTCTGCCACAGATGGACTCGGTCGCGATCTGCTGCCCGGTTTGACAGCTCAGGATCAGGATTATGTCCAGCCATTCCAGGGCCGCATCATGCAGGGCCTGACGGATGAATGGACCATGGAACTGGATCTTGGAACACTCGCCGAATCAGAGGAATCAAAGCCGAAAAATATTCGACTGGTGTTGATCGGCTGGGTCTTTCCGACCAACACTTCGCTCAATCAGGCGATCGTGCAAAACCCTGATCTGAACCCGCCCGCTCCTCCATCACTGGAAGTCATCGATGAGACCGGGAACTGGAAAACGGTTCGTCCTTTTATCGGTTTCCCCAGTGGTAAAACGAAGGCGATGGTCATCGATCTTTCAGACGCATTTTTGACCAACGATTATCGTCTGCGAATCCGATCGAGTATGGAATTGTACTGGGATGCAGCGTTCTTCACGGTCGATGAAGCCGATGCCGAAACTCAATCCCACGAATGTTCTCTCACCGCTGCCGATCTGCACTATCGCGGTTTTTCGCGTCGCACTTATGCGGACAATGCTTTGTTTCGCAATGGCCGCGCACCTGAAGGTTACGATTACGATTCCGTGACAACTGAGCCACGATGGAATGAAATGCTCGGAAGGTTCACGCGTTACGGCGACGTACTTCCGTTGATGACAACTCAGGATGACCAGATGATCGTTATGGGCCCTGGCGATGAAGTCACAGTCGAGTTCACCGTGCCGGCCGATGCCCCGCCGGCCGGCTGGAAACGTGATTTTGTGCTTTACAACGTCGGATGGGACAAGGATGCTGATCTAAGCACCGTGTATGGCCAGTCGTCGGAACCGTACCCATTTCAAGCGATGACTCGTTATCCACTGGCTCCGGATGAAAGCCAGCCTTCCTCACCGGAGTACCTGCAGTATCTTAAAGAGTACCAGACTCGCGAATACCCGCGATTTCGATTCCGCGATGTCGTTCGCAATCCACGTTAGTCCATCGGCTCTGTTCACTCAGCCACCACAAACCGACACGCAGCGCAGAACGAAAAAAGGAGCCTGGTAAGACGCATGATGATCAGCGGCCACTCATTTTTCCGTCGCGATGCGGTGCCTGTTTCAGGGGTCGCACTGTTAACAACCTTACTGTTCGCGAAGTTGATGTTCACGACGTCACTAATGATCGCCGCACAGGTGATCGTGGGATCGTGTTCGCTGGCGCAGGCCGATGAGCCATCTGCGTTGCCGCCGACTTCCATCGATCAGATTGTCATTCGCAAGGGTCTCTCGAAGAGGGAACGAACGCAGGCGGGAGTTATCGAAGAGATCTCGGGCCAAAATGTGGTTCTGCGACGGCCGGGCAACACCGTCGAAATTATCAAGCTCCGGGACATCACCACGCTGCGATTTCAGAAGTCTGCGGAATTCGATGACGGATTAATTAAGCTTCGCAGTCGAGAATGGCCGGCCGCGTTAGTCTCTCTGCAGGCCGCGGCAAAGAACGAGCCGCGAATGTGGGTCGTTCGGGAAATTCGCGCGGCGATCGCCCAGACTCAGCGAGCTCTTGGGCAGTTCGAAGAATGTATCGCAACCGTCGAATCCATCCTTGAACAGGACCCGGAATCGCGTCATGCGGTCGAGCTTCCGCTGACATGGGATGAGCGTCTGCCACAAGCACATCGCATTGTCATGAACGCCGCCGATCTGCAGTCCCGATCGCTCGCCAGACGACTCACCGCAGCCTCCGCTTTGCTGCAGGATTCTGCCCACCAGGAGTCCGCTTTGCTGACGTTGCAGGCCGTTCAGCAGTCCGCTCGCGGCGTCCTGCAACAGCTGGCCGAAACGCAGCAATGGCGCATTCGACTTCTGCAGCCAGATGAACTGAAGAATGCTGAGATTTCCCGGTGGACAGAACAGGCGCATTACTACGATCGCCGCACCCGATCGGGGCCCGAATTCCTGATCGGCCGAGCGCTGATGGCGGTCCATGATTACGACAACGCCGCGACAAGTCTTCTCTGGATGCCGCTGCTGGAACCTCTCGACCCGCCCACAACCGCAGCCAGCCTGGCCGATGCCATCACGGCTCTGGAAATGTCCGGACGAACCATGGAAGCTGCTCGGCTGCGTGCGGAGATTTCAGAATCGCCGCCTCAGCCGACACCAGCCGCCTCCGGCAAATAGCACCTCCACAATCGCACTGAATCAATCGATTGAACGCAGTCGTTCGACCATCGCCGGTTCATCCGTTAGCCTGCCGATCTCACTCGCTCTGTCTGCTCACCCAGAGGTCTTGAACAATGCTTCGATCTTCGCTGCGTCTCGTTCTGGTTTGTCTTCTCTTCAGCGTTTCCGCGGTATCACACGCAGACGGCATTCAGGACAACATTGCAGAAAACGTCCGTCGCATCCCAGTGCTCGGTGTTCCCGTGCCGGACGATCGAGCGGCTTCGATGCGAACAGCTCTGGGCCAGTTGCAGGAAAAACTTGCCGCGATCAATGCTGCCACCGATGCCAATGCGAAATCGCTGCTGCCCGATGTGATGATCTTTGAACGAGCCGTCCGGTGTGCACTGGACTATCAGGAATTCTTCGAAGTCAACGAGTTCGATAAAGCCGATGCGTTGCTGGCAGAAGGCATCAAGCGGGCCGATCAGTTGCTGGCTGGTAAGCCCGAATGGATCACTCAAAAGGGTCTTGTCGTGCGAGGCTACATCAGCCGCATCGACAACACCGTTCAGCCGTATGGCCTGGTGATTCCGCCGACGTATGCCATCGATCACAGCGTGCCGACTCGCTGCGACATTTGGTTTCACGGGCGAGGCGAAAAGCTGAGCGAAGTGAATTTCCTTTGGGATCGCATGAAGAACCCCGGTGAGTTTACTCCGGATCACACAATCATGCTGCATCCTTATGGCCGCTACTGCAACGCATTCAAGTTCGCAGGCGAAGTCGATGTGCTGGAAGCTCTGGAGGATGTTCAGAAGCATTACCGCATCGACGAAGATCGCATCAGCGTTCGAGGTTTCTCCATGGGCGGCGCGGCCTGCTGGCAGTTCGCGACGCACTATGCGGATCGCTGGTTTGCAGCGAATCCCGGTGCAGGATTTTCCGAGACACCTCAGTTCCTGAAAGTGTTCCAAAAGGAAGAGCTGAAGCCCATGCCTTGGGAACAGACTCTCTGGAATCTCTACGACTGCGACAAGTGGGCGATGAACCTGACTCACTGTCCGACGATCGCGTACAGCGGCGAGAACGATTCACAGAAGCAGGCAGCGGATGTGATGGAGAAGGCGCTGGCGGAACATGGGATCAAACTGAGGCATGTCATCGGGAAGGGGATGGGGCACAAGTATGACGCAGAGTCGAAATCGATTCTCACTCGTTCAGTTCAGGAGATCGCCGCCATCGGCAGAGTAAAGGTGCCCCCGGATATTCAATTCTCCACTCACACTCTGCGATACAATGAGATGCACTGGGTACGCCTTGAATCGCTCGAACAGCACTGGCAACCGGCCTCCGTTTTTGCGTCTTATGACATCCAGAATGCTCAACGGCGGCCTGCCCCAGCTTCTGGTAGTGATCCTGCTATGATCAAACTGCACGTCGCCACAAACAATGTCGGACGCTTCACTATCTCGTTTCCTGCAGGAGTCTTCACAAATCGCAAGATCCCGTTCAACGTTGAGGTTACCGTCCATTCAGAGGGTGATAACGAATTCGGTTACGTTCCTGTAACGAACGTGCCTCGACCGAATTCCGATGGCAGTTGGCAGTTTTCGTTGGATCGCAAAGATGGCGCATGGAGAAATGCTGAGACATTGCCGGAAGACCTTCACAAACGCCACAACCTCCAAGGGCCAATCGACGACGCCTTCATGGATTCCTTCATCTTTGTTCGCCCCACCGGAACGGCCGCCAATGAAGCTGTCGGCCAGTGGGCGGAGGCTGAGCTGGCTCGAGCCATTGAACACTGGCGACGACATTTCCGCGGCGACGCGCGAGTCGTCAACGATGTGGATCTGACAGATGACATGATCCAGTCATCCAACATCGTGCTGTGGGGTGATCCGAAGTCGAACAGCGTGCTGGCTAAGATCGCCGACAAGCTGCCAATCCAATGGACGGCCGACAAAGTGACTGTCGGCGAAGAATCTTACGACGCAAAGACTCACGCTCCGATTCTGATTCATCCGAACCCATTGAATCTGAACCGCTACGTCGTGCTCAACAGCAGCTTCACCTTCCGAGACTATGCCTACCTCAACAACGCTCGCCAGGTCCCCATGCTCCCCGACTGGGCCATCATCGACCTGACCACACCACCCAACCCCGTCTGGCCCGGCAAAGTCGTCGACGCCAACTTCTTCGACGAACAATGGAAGCTGAAGCCATAGTCGTTGTTCGCTCCGCGAACAAAACGGGCTGTAATTCGCAACTGCCATGTGCTTGCACGTTCTTTAGAGGCGTTCTTGTCCTGTCAACTGAGCGTTAGATAATACTCACTGCACTCCACAACCCGTTTTGTTCGCGGAGCGAACAACGACTTTGGAAAAGTCTATGCTGGGTCACGTCTTTGATCCGAAGGCTGAGTTATTGATTAGCGAACAACTGCGACCGCATTGGTCGCAGGCCGGGGCGATTGTTTTTGTGACGTTTCGGACCGCGGATTCCATT
This sequence comes from Planctomycetota bacterium, assembly GCA_003669615.1. Classification (GTDB taxonomy): domain Bacteria; phylum Planctomycetota; class Planctomycetia; order Planctomycetales; family Planctomycetaceae; genus SXXK01. The sequence continues at coordinate 789 of QWOO01000222.1, read as the reverse complement.
CCGAAAGAAGTGTTGCATCGTTGGGATCGTGAAAAAGACGACTGGATGCGGCGACAGGGATTCCCAGACGGAGTGCACTGGAGCGAGATTCTTCCAGGGCTGGATGAGAAGCTGCGTGGAGATTTCTACCGTGAGTTCAATCGATGTCGAGAAACATTTCTGGACACCTGCCACGGGCGGTGCCTGCTGCGAACACCTGAGCTGGCAAAAATTGTCGGCGACTCTTTGATGTATTTTGATGGCAAACGATATCGCATGGGCGATTTCATCGTGATGCCAAACCACGTTCACCTGATGGCCGCCTTTGCCGATCCGGACTCAATGCGAGCCCAGTTTGACTCATGGACGCATTTCACCGCCGTTCAAATCAACAGGAGCATCGGTGAGAAAGGACGCTTCTGGCAGCAGGAACCTTTTGATCATCTTGTACGCAGCGTTGAACAGTACGACTATCTCCGCCGCTACATCGCAGAGAATCCAGTCAAGGCAAACCTGAAGCCCGGAGAGTATTTGTATCGTCGGTACCCATAGTCGTTGTTCGCTCCGCGAACAAAACGGATTGGAATTCGCAACGGCCATGTGGGCGCACGTCGTGGCAGGAGGGGCTTTGCACTGGGAACGAGTGCATTTGGATTGGTGATTGCACTCCACAACCCGTTTTGTTCGCGGAGAGGCTGTGATTTTTTGTCAGAGTGACCTGGCGTGAAGAAATGGTGGACTTAAAATGAGTGGATGAGCAAAACACCACGAGCCCAGCGAGGCACTGCCCGAGTCCATGTTCCCCAGCGG
>QWOO01000034.1 GCA_003669615.1 Planctomycetota bacterium | reverse complement strand
TGGCTGGCATCGGCAGTCTCTTCGGTACCCAGGTAGAAAGCTTCTTCACGCCAGTTTTGCTCGTGAATTCCATAGCTGCGGACGATAATCGATCGATCTGCAGTCTTGCTGAGCTTGAAAATTGCCCTGATCGCTCCGCAAGCTCCTTTACAAGCCGGAGTGATGTTCGTTATACTCCCCGGCTCTTTCTCAGAAAAACGTATACATTAGTTCATATCGCGAGTCAGTTTCCTCTGGGAGCTGGTGAAAGTCGCGGAGATAAAAATGCCAAAGCAGAAGACACATAAGGGAATGAAACGCCGTTTTAAGATTACGGCGTCTGGCAAAGCGACTCATCGAAAGTCGTCTCGCGGTCACTTGCTCAGCCACAAAGGCGCAAAGCGCAAGCGAAATCTGCGAGCCGGTGGGTTGGTTTGTGGTGCTGAAGCAAAGATCATCATGGATGCTCTTCGCCCAGGTGCTTAGTGCGAGAATTCTCGCTGGATGCTGATTGTCTGGGTGGCGATCAGTCTGAGAAAAGATTCTTAAAGTCATACGGTTGTTTGCTCTGAAGGTCCGGTCCAATGCGTGTTCGTCTCGGGAAAGCTCGTCACCGTTCTAAGAAGCGCCTGTTCAAAGAAGCGCGTGGCAATGTTGGTGGACGCAGCAAGCTGTTGCGAACAGTCAAAGAAACATTAGTTCGTGCACGAGCGTTCGCAACTCGCGACCGTCGTACTCGCAAGCGAGAGTTTCGCGCTCTGTGGATTATTCGTATCACCGCCGCTGTTCGCGAGCGGGGTATGAACTACTCCACGTTCATCAACGGGCTCCTGAAAGCCAAAGTTGAGCTGAACCGTAAGCAACTGAGCGAAATTGCGATCAGTAATCCTGAAGTGTTCAGCGAAATCGTGGAAATTGCCAAGAAGGCTCGCGGTGCTGCAGTCTGATCATTGATCGGCCGTCACTGAGAAATCCAAAAACGGGCGAGCCTTCAAACAGGCTCGCCTGTTTTCGTTGAGCCTCATCGCTGAACTCTCTGAGCGAATCTATCGAGCAGCCGCAGAAAATCGCTTCCGGCCGGTTTCGTTTCTTCTCGAGGGCCTTTGTCGATTACATTTCGACGAACACAGCTTTGTCGCCGAGTCCGGCAGGCGCCTGACTTCCCTCATCTACGATGTGTTCCGTTCTGTTCTGGACGAATCGGAAAAACTCTGATGGACATTTTGAACGCCTTCAATGACTTTGAATCGGCCGCTCTGCAATCGATTGCTTCTGCAGACAGCATGGATGCCCTGGAAAAGGTTCGTATCGAATTCCTGGGGCAAAAAAATGGCCGCGTCCGAGATTTGCAGAAGCTGGTAGGCACGGCTACACCAGAGCAGAAGCCGGCGGTTGGTAAACGATTCAATGAAGTGCGAACCGCCGTCACCGTGCAGCTGGATTTACGAACAGAGGAATTGAAATCTCAGGCACAGAAAGCGGCCTCCGACTTTGATGTCACGCTGCCGGGCGAGCGGCCTCGCATTGGTCAGCTGCATCCCATCACGCGCGTGATCACCGAATTTCGTGAGTTGATGGGTCGATTTGGATTCACCGTCGTTGACGGGCCAGAGATTGAAGATGAGCATCATAATTTTGAAGCGCTGAATATCCCTGAAGATCATCCCGCCCGGGATCCGCTCGATAACTTTTACGTGGCCTGCGCTGCCGCTACCGCCGGCGGGCCAGTGCTGTTACGCAGTCAGACATCCACCGTCCAGATCCGAACAATGGAGACTACGAAACCGCCCATTCGAATCGTGTCTCTTGGCCGCGTTTATCGCCCGGATACAATCGATGCTACACACTCCTGCATGTTCCATCAGATGGAAGGCCTGATGGTCGATCGTCATGTCACGATGGCGCAACTGAAGACCGTGCTGAGTTTGTTTGCACGCAGCTTCCTTGGACCTGACGTGGAGATTCGGTTCCGTCCGTCTTTTTTCCCGTTCACAGAACCTTCAGTCGAAGTGGACATGAAATGGGGCAACACGTGGATGGAAATCGGTGGAGCGGGAATGATTGATCCAAACGTTTTTGCCGCGGTCGGCTATGACCCGGAAGAGTATACCGGTTTTGCATTTGGACTCGGCATCGAACGCTTCTGCATGAAGCATTACAGCGTCGATGATATCCGTCGCTTCTATGAGAATGACATGCGGTTTCTGTCACAGTTCTGACAGAATTTTGTCAGTCTTTGGATTCGATCATTTCCAAAGCATTCTGGATCAGGATTTCCCCTGTCATCTCACCCAGACTGGTGCGAGAAATGTACGAATATCGGTCAAAACTTTCGTAGTCGACCTTGGTCAGGATGTAACCAAAGGCATCATTGGTGAGTCCAAACAGCAGGTTATGCTGTCCCGTCATTTTTCGCTTAAGATAAAAACCAATGTTGGGGAGTGCTTCACCGGGGACTGTCAGAATCTGAGCGTTACCGAGGGTCAGCAGATTGACCTGAACTGAAATCCGAAAGTCATCGGTATGCGGATATTTCAGAGGTGACCCGGCCACAATGGCTCTCATCATGGCGGATTCCACAGGGAACTCGATCAATCGAGCATTGTTTTGCACGATGGGTTTCGACTGCACGGGAGCTTTCGCCACAATGCGTTCGGCCTCGTCCGCCATGAGATGCCCGATCCGCAAACATTCGTCCCAACTTCGAAGATCCGGTGTGACATCTCGCAATGTGTCTGTTGGCTGAGAAAGATCACGATTGTCTGCGGTGACCATTCCTCCCTGAGCACCATTCATAAACAGAGCGATGCCGCCAAGTCGTTGTTCAAGCTGATCGCACATGGGGCCGATGCAGTCAGGACTCACGATTCCCGCTTCGCTGCCGAGGACTTCCGGATGAATGGCATAGTTGACCAGGGTGCAAATGACTTTCCCTTCGGTTGACACAGCCTGCAGAACACCCATGCGGCGATCATACAACTGCGGCGCGTAATAGTTGTACGCGATGCGTTCCGCGGCCTTGTCGCTGGAAATTTTCAGTGCTGCGGGCTGAAGATTCTGAAACGCTTCCCGAACGGCTTCCGCAGCCTTCTCACATACGTGCTGCATGTAGTTCAAATCCCCTGTGAATCCACCAGACGGAAGGGGAAATCCATAACAGTCCGGTGCACTGTGAGTGTGGGAGGCCCCGATCAGAATATTCTCGGGAGGGATCTGCGGAACAAGTTTGCGGATACGATCGCCAAGTACGGACGGAAAGCCAAGAACATCGAGCCCAACAATCGCCACAGTGGTTTCGCCATCGGTGATGCACAACGCTCGCGCCGTTAATTCTCCGCGTTTCTCCACAGCGGGCTTCGGCGTACCCACTCCGCCGGAAACGGGCAGCAATGGATCTGGAGTGATAATTCGCAGAGCGGCCCCGGCTCGAAATTCACCGGCGGCGAGAAGTCCTGTGGAGACCAGGAGAACAATCAAAGCGGTACTGATGAAACGCACAGACTGGTACAACGGAAATTCTCCGAGAAGCAGGAGTGGACACGACACATCGAGACAAAGATGGCGAAGTTCGGAAGGGAAGTATTTACAGATCCGTCACCAAGTCGCCTACATTCAGCATTTCGCGCAGCAACCGGATTTCGGTGCCGGCGGCTGTCCAGCCGAAGTCCAGCATTCTGGATTACGAAGTACCTCGTGCGATCGTCTTACCCTTCAGACATCAGCTGGATGTGGCCGCTGCAATGTTTGCAGACCACTTTATGGCCCATGTATTTTGAGCCCGCTCGAAGTTCACTGCCACAGTGGGGACAGGGCGTGTAAAACGCTTTGACTTCCACGGCAGCGTTGTATGTGAAGGGCTGGCTGCAGTGCTTGCACTGCACTTTAAGCCCGCGATACTTTGTGTGAATTCGTAGTTCTTCTTTGCAGCCGGGGCACAGCACATAGTGGCCTTTGGGTGAAACCGCAGCGATCACAGCAATCTCCGGCAGAGGGCTAAACATCGGAACCTCAACGCTGTCTTCCGACAGTTCGTTGTTCAGCAAAGCGCGGCAGGTTCGGCAATGCACCAGCCTTGCCGGCATATCATCGCCACATTGAGGACAAGGGCCTCCAGGCCATGCACCATTCATCAGAACAGCCTCGAATCCTGTTCGTTGTTCATGACTGCCGCGGGAAGCAGCCCTCCAAAAGACACTAACGTCGATGATAGCCCTCCGACGACTGAATTGTCAGCAGTATTCCGGAGTTTTCCTGCTGAACGATTCTGTCTGGCATTTTCATGCAGCTATGGCTTCGCCTTCAGCGCGAAGATGTGTCGAAAGGTTCGCAGATACAAATGCCCGTTTGCGACAGCAGGAGTGGAATGACAATCATCGCCCAGAGGCGTTCGTCCCAGCTCTTTGAACTCCCGCCCGGCCTTTAGAACGACAACAATTCCATCTTCTGTCACGCAATAAATGCGATCTTCGATGCAGATCGGGGAGCCACTGAACTGACCGTCAATTCTCTCCGACCACACCTCTGCCCCTGTCAACAGATCCAGACACATCATGATGCCCTTGTCGCCCCACAGAAACAGAAGGCCGTCTTTGGCAATCAGACATGGCACATAGGGCAGCATTGTCTTTCGTTCATAAACAATGCGCGAGGTCGAATCTGCTGCGACGTCCGTTTTGGCGGCCATAAAGTTCTTTCCGTTTCCGCCTTCGCCACAAGTCGCAAAGACCATTCCATCAGCCACGATGGGAGATGCAACCGTGCGCATCGGAAGCTTGTCTGTCTGCCAGTTCAGTCTTCCGGTTCGCAGGTCAGTGCCCGTGATCCCGTTAGATTCACTGATGCAAATAATCTGCAGGTCGGAGTCTTTGCCGGGAGCAATGACTGGCGTGGAGTACGATGTTTTTCCAGCCCTGCGTTCCGCTTGCCAGATGACTTCGCCGGTTTCGGGCTTCAATGCCATCAGTGAACTCGGGCCAACCTGATCATTGGGGATGATAAGAAGTCCGTCCTGCACGATGGGAGACGCTCCCAGATTGTGCTCGCTTTCATAACTGCCCAGATCTTTCGACCAGACCTGGTGCCCTTCAAAATCCCATGCAGCAATCAGAAGCCTGGACGCATCGGCAAACATAGCGTACACCCGAGAACCGTCGGTCGCCGGTGTGCTCGAGGCCCAGCTGTTCTTGAGATGCTTCTTGCTCTCGGCCATTTTCACAGAGGCCTGCCACTTCTGAACTCCTGAATCTGCGTCCAGACAGTGCAGAAATCTCTCGCCTCCTCCTTCCGCAGCCGAGGTGACGAACAGTGATTTGCTCCAGATGACGGGGGCCGAATGGCCGACGTTGGGCAGTTCGACTTTCCAGGCATAATCACTGTCTGACCATGTCACCGGAATGCCGGGCTGCGAACTGATGCCACTGCCGTTCTCACCTCGAAATCGCGGCCAGTTCTGACTGAATGCTTCTGCGCTCAGAACTGATCCGCACAGAAAGGTTACGGCGAAGATCGCGTCGAACAGCGAAGAAATTCGCATCGCGGAAAATCCTGTACTAAAGCGGAAACGAGAAGTGGTTGCTGAAGCTGCACGGTAAAGGAGTGAGAACCGAGATGCAACGCCGCCTCGATTCACCCAAAATCGCCTTCGTTCTTGTGCCGCAGTGCGCGACCGATCGGCGAATTCAGAGCATGAGGTCGTTGCCCGACATGAGCGATTTTCGGCGGCGATCGTTGTGAATCCGGCCATCAGCTCCGAAAACATGGCTCTGCTGTCAGCGAAAACCAAGCAACTCCAGGTACGAGCGCCGCTCAGACTGCCCCAGCGCCAGCCGTTCGGCGAGTCTCAGAATTGTCGCCGTCGCCGCGTCGCGTTCCAATGGATCACAGGTAATTTCCAGCTCTGCGTACAACGGCAGTCCTTCCACGCGGTCGATCGACAGTGTCAGCAAACTGCCCTCAATCGATGTCACATACGAACGCCGTTGCTTACGGACTATGCCAACCGACCGGAAGCCGAGTGCCCGCAGAATGGAATGCAGAGTGAGCTCTGTCTCAGGCCGGCAGAGATTCTGAATCTCCACTTCCAGTTCTTCACGAGTCTTGGTGACTTGGTCGAGCCGCGGACCTTTGTAAGTCACTTCCAGGCGATCATTGCACTTTCGAATTCGCAGCGCTTCATCGGTGATATTGAAGTCGCGGCACGGATGGTTGAAGTACTCATCCGCCTGAACATATTCGGTCATCGTGGCGTCATCAAAGTGTGGCCGCAGAGAACCCATGAGTGTCTCTTCGTCCGGCACAAGGAACTTCGCTTCGACTTCAATCATTGCGGTACCCTGATGAAGACAGCGTCTGCCGTGGCGACCTGCTGAGGGCAGCGGCCCCATCAGACATCGACCAAAGTTTCAGCTCGCGGCTGCAGCATCTGCGATCGATCGCAGATGATTCCAGGTGAACAGGCCGGAATCATGCGTATCTGACCAACGAACTCGCAACGCATAGTTTCCGCAGAGTGAGATCTCGAGAACTCCCAGATCTACTGGTACCGTTTCGGGATCCAGCAGCTGCTTGCCGGAGAATTCATCGACACATACTGCGCACCGACAGTTCTGTCGCACAGTTCTGAACAGCAGACGTGAAATATCGGAGTCGGACCAGATCAGCTCCAGCAGTCGCTGCTCTTTATGGACTTTAATGTTCTTCGGAGATTGCATGGCGGTTACTCGTTCTCTTCATCTTCTACATCAGGATCAGGCAGGTCGAACACGTCATCATCTTCTTCATCATCATCAACAGACGTGCGCGCGACAAATGCGTCCATCAGCATCTCAACGAAATCATTCAGTGAATCGGCAATGACTTCGAATTCTACCGAATAGTGTCGGAACTGAAGCACGCCTTCATGCTCACCATCCGTATCAATGCAGTAATAGTCGCCATCCCCGGTTTCGCCAATGACCAACAGCTGATCGGGCCAGCGGAATTCCTGACCTTCAGGATCGAGAATTGTACCTTGTCGAACTTCCTGATTGATTTTGAGAATTTCCTCTGACGCAGCCAGAAGTTCTACTTGAGGCACCAACCCTTCCGCATCACTGCCGTCGTCCGCGCGGCAGGCTGTTTGCAACGGGGCAGGGTAGGAATCTAAAAGCCCAAGGTATTCAGCAGGCAAGGGAGCATCGCACAGTTGTTCAAGTTCCAGAATGTGCTCGGGGGTCATGGGAATCTTCATGAATTCATTTGGGAACTCTGTGGAACATGTCGCGTTGCCGTGCCTCAGTCGGCCAGGTGTGTTGCGGACGCTTCGCAGTCAACCGCTCGCGAAGCAGTCCATCGTAACGCTATGCTGTCCACGATAGCGAACATCGTTGCCATGGAAAAGCGATTCAGGATGACGGCATGACACACAAATCGTCAAACACTCTGTGATCAATCTTTGCCGGAGTGTTTCACTTCTTCCCAGTACTTGTCGAAATCGAAGTCCGGGCTGTTGTCAGCATCGTGGCACTTTCCGCAAGTCTGGCTTTTGGCCTGCTCCAGCGTTACGCGAACTTCCTTCACCGCTGCTTCCTTATTATCGGCCTCGATCAGTTCCACATGGCGGCTGCCTGGGCCGTGACAATTTTCACACTGATTTCCGGCAAGCAGCGACTGAAGCAGTTTTTCGGAATCATCGGCAGCGAATTCTTCGTTGATGAAGCCGGAGCGAAAACGAACATACTGCTCGGGCTCCCAACCCGTGACGTGACATGAGAGGCATTCAGGATCAAAGGTTCGCGACACACCATTCAGCCGTTCAAAACCCGGGCGTTTATGAGAAGGATCCAGACTCTCAAAAGCATGCGCATGAGCCGTACCCTGCCAGATTTTGAAAGCTGACGAATGACACTCGCCGCATTTCGCAGCTCCCACAAATGTGGCTCCCGTGGGATGCCCGACTGGTCCTTCCGCGGTCACAACCTGACTATCCTTCAGCCGCTCCTGATAAGTCTTCATCAGCTCCGTCATTTTATCGGTGTTTTCAAAATAGTCCTCCGACAGCGTGACCAATTCATACCGCACCGGTTCCGTTTTGTCGTCCGGGCAGAGTCCAATCAGTCCGGCCGTTTTGCCCTTTTCACCCACTCGCAGAAGACGCACGTTGCCAATCATTTCCGGAGCTCGATCACCATCCCGGCCGTCTGCGGCAACGATAACATCAAAGCCCGGGAAATCGGCGGCCTGTTTCCGAATCTCGTCATCGGTGGACTGCGAAAGCAGAATGCGAAAATTAACACCCGCACTATCAAACTGCGTCATCACATCCTTCAGAGCTTCCGTTGGGTCAGTCCACTGCATGTCAGCCGTTGCGGTTTCATCCGCCGGCCGATCAGGAATAACTTCGCGTCGAATGGTGTCGCTCATCACACTGGTGATTCCCACTTTGTAGCCATCGATCTCGACAATATTCAACGGGAGCGGTGTTCCCAGTTCTTTTGAACCAAAGAAGATCAGATTAGCACCCAGAAAGGTGAGCGGCGTATCTCCATCAGTGAAGTGCTGCGACAGCAGATACCCGGGTTCCAGTTTCAGGTCTGCCGGGCTCATTGCCAGCGCGACGTATTGAAGTTCTCGCAGAGCTTCGAGAGTGGTTTCGAATTTCATCTGAGCCTGCACACCTGTTCGACGCGAAATGCCTCCGGCGTCGATTCCGCGCACGGTCCAGTCCAGTGACTTAATTTTCTCAAACAGGCCACTACGACGCGACATTCCACCCGATTGGTTGCCTGTGCAACCACACGGTTCAAAGTATCCATGCTGCTCACCCGTGATGACGATCGCCAGCTTTGGTTTTGGCCAGGAAGGGAACATCAGAGATGAAATCTTTGCCGCAGTCGCTGCTGCTTTTTCTGGCGCAGCTGGAGTTCTTTCCGAGCTACTCGGTACATTGATTGCCTGAGTGGCCGGAATTTGTTCCACGGGAGAAACAGGGGGAGGAACTGTCGGTGTGCCTGTCGGTGCTGTGTTTTGGGGCTGCTGCGGCACGG
>QWOO01000051.1 GCA_003669615.1 Planctomycetota bacterium | reverse complement strand
CTCCAGCATCCGTCACTGGAACCGCGGCCAGCGCCAACCCAAAAGAAAACGGTAGATTCGGAACCATTGCAAGCTGCGTGTCAGTGACGTCAGGCTTCGATACAAACAGTGTTTTCTCTTCCCGGGATGGTCGAAAACCGAGCGTCTCGAACTGCTGAACGGCCTCTTGATATTGCTGCTCTGTGGGTTTGACTGGAAATCGATCGATCTCGTCCGCAACGGCCACTACAGGCAGCAACAAGCAACCGATCGACACAGAAACTCTAAACATCGTGCGTATGCGTGGACACAGCATCGATTTTGTTTCGAATGATACGGCGCTGCAATATTGAAAAGGCATGAAAATGTTTTCTGTAATCACGAAAAACAGCAGCCGTTCAGATATCAGTACGAAACATACGCAAACAACCACAGATCGACACAAATTCACATAGACAGACATCAACGATCAATCTGTGTTCATCCGTGTCCATCTGCGGTTTAAACTGCCATTCTCGAAATGTCCTGAGCGGTTACGAAAAATAAGCATTGGTACATAAATTATTTGGCAACACTTGTTTAACAGTCAGCCGCAGGCGTACGCGAATCGAAGGTTACGAGTACGCCTGCGGCTGACTGTTAAACGCGAAAACATCTGCTCCAGTGCATACGTCAGATGATCAGTGAAGTTCCTGTGAATCAATCGGGTGAATCATACTGGATTCGCCGGACAGCGTGCTTTGCTGACTGCGTTGATAATCGATCCTGCGAAGTCTCTGCAATTCCCAGTAGTATTGAAGGATTCTGGCGGAGGGTTCCGAGAACTCCAGTTCGCCAACAAGCTTCTGCTTTTCTGCCATGTCATTCAGGAGTCCGGACAAATGTTTTCGCAGCAGTTTCTCCGGCGTTCCGTGCAGATGAAGATGCACGCCGCCCAGTTGGATGTCGTCGCCGGGCTTCAACAGGGTTGGCGATTTAAACTCCTGACCGTTGATGCTGATTCTTGCCATCGGATCTGCGGCAATCAGATGGGGACCTTCAGCGGTGTTCCTCAGCACGCAATGTTGAGCGTGGATCGGTTGATTTTGCAGAGAGATCGCACAGTCTGGGGCGCTGCCGATCAGGTATTTTCGCTTTGACGGCAACAGAAACAGCTTGTTGCGGCCGTCTGCGAATCGAAACTCAAACAGTCTCCCGGTACTCGCTAATGCTGCACGAGAAATTGGCACGCCTCGAATGGACGGCAGCGACTGCTGGTGCCCGCAGGAAGGACAGGGCAACGGTGAATCCGCGTCACGAAAGTACTGATGCAGGTTCCGGCAGTTCTCGCACTGCACATACACATATCTCAGAGGATTAAAGTCCATGACCGGTGCATGGTTGTCCTGGTCACCGAAGAACATCAGCCACTGGTCGAAGAAATCCGCCGGCAGTTTCAGATTGGCGTGGCAATAAAGACATTCATAATGGTCACGAACACGGCATTTCCCAGGATCGACGGTTTTATGACAGTTCGAACATTCGATGCCTATCTGGTTCGAACGCAGACCGAGGCGTTCTTCCATCATCGACCGGTAGAGCGTCCCGGAATCCAGCAGCGATACCGGACATTTGGCCAGATGCTTGCAGCCAGGACAGATCATCGCGCGGCCGGCATGCTGTGAGCCCGCGCGGAGCGACTTGCCGCACTTGCATCGGAAGGTGATACTGCCGCCGTATCCCGTTTCCGCCGTCTGGACTCGAAAACTCACTCGCTGTGCGGTTGTCAGAATCTGCTGAAACAATCGATTCGGATCGGTAGGCTTCGTCAGATAGGCATCAGCACCGGCCCACATGGCCATGTTGCGAGCTTCCTCCAGGTTTACCTCGGTGAAGATCATGACGGGAGTGCGGCAGTTGGCCTTCTTCAGATAGGCACAAAACTCGAATCCAGTTTCCAGCGGCAAAAGCAATTCCATAATCACGAATTCGGGTTTGAATCGCATGATCAGCCCGCGAGCCTGACCGCAGTTCGACGCTTCGTAGACGGTCCAGTCGGCCTGCCTGAGGAATTGGGCGACTGGCTGCGTAATCTGAGGCGAATCGACAAGAACTATGGTCTTGATCAGTTCCTGTCCTGTGGAGAGGCCAGGAGAAGGCAAAACAGGGGAAGATAAGTCTTGTTCCATCTCGGATTTTCCAGGGACGCGGTACTGTGCAATCGAAAACCTTTCGCTGATTGGCATCCTGGGTCAGATGCATCGAAAGATCCGTTTCATGTCGCAGCTGTCGGAAAGCAGCCTCGTTGCGAATGCATGTGTCCCACCCTGCGATTTCCATACATTCACAGCCTCGGAGTGAAGGATCTGGCTGGTGGATTCAAGAGTTGTTGGGAGGTTGAAGAGTGTCTTGACACGGGAATACCGAGCATCTTGTCGGATTGCGATTCAGGCCGAGAGGGCCGATACATCATCTGGCGGGGTTGTCAGGCCCCGGTTTGCCGAGATTCTCTCCCTAATCGCTTCAACAATCCTCTGATGGATGTAGAAAGCCCTTTTCCTAGCTCTGAAAAAACTCGAACGTAATTTCACTGCTGAGCATGAAAAAGAATTCTTAAGGATGGGTGAATTTTCCAGAGAAATCCTTCAGTAGGAAGGATCCAAGATGTTAGTGCTCTCGGAGAGATTCTCAAAGTGTTGCGCCCGCTTCCGCAAACGTAAAAGCTTCCTGAGGTTAACCCGGAATTAACATCACAACGTACAGTGGAATTTATATTTCCGTACCCTGATGAATCGTAGGGATTGCTTTCGTGGAGGTCCTGGACCGCAGTCACTCCGTACCCCTAATTTTCTGCGAGGTTTGTCAAAGGATTTTCCAAAATGAAAGCGGGGATGCTCGACCCTGAATTCCTGATCGGTGCATCGCTGGCTGATGATCGATTCAAGATTGTTGCGCGCGTGGGTGCGGGCAGCATGGCAATTGTCTATCGAGCATTCGATCATCGCCTTGAAACCGAAGTCGTGGTCAAGGTTCCGAAGAAACAGAAGCTCATGGACGATGGGCTTCGTGAACGTTTTCGGCGAGAAAGCCGGCTGCTGGTGCAGCTGCAGCATCCGCATATTGTCAGTATTCTGGACGTGGGTCTGCACGGCAACATTCCGTTTGTCGTTATGCAGTATTTATCCGGTGGCTGCCTTTCAGACAAGATGCAGGCGCGAAATGGCCAGCCCACCGCTTTGCCGGTTGATTCGCTCAGAAAATGGTTATTGCAGATTGCAAAGGCTCTGGATTTTGCACATCAACGAAAGGTCATCCATCGCGATGTGAAGCCGGCAAATATTCTTTTTGACGAATCGGGCAACGCGTTTCTGAGCGATTTCGGTTTGACGAAAATCATGTACGGCGAACCGGACGAGAACGCGGCTGACGAAACGGCGGCCGGATACGTAATCGGGACGCCAAACTTTGTGGCCCCGGAAATTGTTTTGGGCGCAGATTATGACGGCCGAGCAGACCAGTACTCACTGGCGATTTCGGTCTACAACACATTAGTCGGCACACCTCCGATGCTCGGAAAAACTCCGTCAGCCACGATGGTGAATCAGACTCGACGAGTGCTTCCGTTGATTAGTGAAGTCCGAAAAGCAGTGCCCGTGGCGACTGCTCAGGCACTTGCGAAAGCTCTCAACAAAAAGCCGGACGACCGGTTTGAAACCTGTGAAGAATTTGCAGAGGCGGCCATTGCTGGTCTGACCACTGCTGGTCTGACAATGACGACACCTGGATTGTCGCCTGCCCCGCTACCTGTCTCACCGCCTCGAAAATCGGTGCCGGCAGATTCCAGTGTGAAGTCAAAATCCGATGCAACGAGTGCAACGAGCCCTAAACGTAAGCGACCTCCGCGTACGGACAGAATGGAATCCATTCCGGGCTCATCGGGTGTGGCCATCAATACCGGGCGAGTTTCGAGATCAAAGACGCCCGGTGTTATCAATTGTCCTCAATGCCGTAAGGAGTTTCGGCTGAGGCAGGAACATGCGGGACGCAACGGTCGTTGTGCGCAGTGCGCAACTCGATTACGCATCGGTGCGGACCTGATGACGCTGACTATCCTGCCCGAACGAAACTCGGATGCCTCCGGAAGTTCAGGCTCCTCCGGGACAGGTTCCGCTGAAGACCTGATCATTGGCGAAAAAGTTTTTGGCTTTAAGCTTAGCCGAAACGTCATGCTGGGACTGGGCGCTGTCCTGCTGATCATCGTGATCGCTGCTCTGGTGAACTTCTTCCTGCAACTTTCAAAACCGGATCTTGAAAAACAAGAACAGGAAATGCGGCAGAGATTCCAAAATTTTGAAGTTGACTGAGGGACATGATTTGTCGCCCGGCCAGTCCGTGGATGACGCAAGACGTGTTGACGGAAGTATTCTGCAAACGGCAAGAAAGCCGGGGCTTACTTTGTAAGCACCGGCCTTTCCTCAGTTCAAATCTGATAGCGGATTCAGATGTCGTCGCTGCTGGAGGGCTGGGCTGCTGCACAACCGCTCGCTCAAGCGGCCCTTACCACAACTTTAGCCGCAGGACTTTCAGTACAATACTTTTGTTGTTGAAGTCAAGAAAAGAAGGGACTTCCTGAGCCGTACCGCGGTCACCGCCGGTCACCTTTCGAGCGGACTTCAATAAGGTAGCGATCTGCGCAACAGGGTAGAGAATTGCGATCTCTCGCAACGGTACGGCCGTCAGCGGAATCGTCCCTTCCGAGCGATCCGAATCAGCCCCATCTTCGGGAGATTCGTCTCGCACATGACTGGCGACCACGTCCTGAAGGAAATCGTTGAAGTCCGCTACCCGCCCATGTCGCGAATGATTGTCTTCGGCTCGAAGGTCGACCAGACGAGCGTTGAGAAGAACTAGTGAGTCGGACAGACTTTCATTGATTGAACTATTAAAATATCCCACACACCCATAACCGCTGCAGAGCAACATAGCCACCGGCACATATTCTGCCGCGGCTGTCGATGACGCCGCGATGAGTTTAACGACATCGTCTCGATTCATGATCACAGTTCCACGATTCCAGGCGGGCGAATACTGCTGATCTTTACAAACAAGATCATGTCAGTGACGGGCCTTATTGTGGCCAGCAATAGTTAAGAAGCGGGGAACTAAAAGCCATCTATCCGACTCATTGCTCCATAAATTTACCCAACGACCATGATCGGACTCGATTGTCTTCCCCGGCTGTCAGCATGTACTTTCCATTGGCCGAAATTACCACGCCTGCGATGGGGCCGGAATGCGCCTGAAACGATAGTGGCTTCTTCGCAGGATTTGCCAAAGAGATAACCCACATCTTTCCATCGGGGTCGCCTGCAACGAACCATCTTGCATCGGGAGAAATACAGCCACTCGGTCGCCGACTGCCTACGTTCGGGATCGGCAGATGACTTTCCAGCTTTTCCTTGCGGACATTCATGACAGCAAGTCCGGTTTTGGTAACGATCGCCACCTTTGTATCCAGCTGATTCACGAACACCGCCGGCTGGCTGAATTCCGGATCCGGCAACAGATCTTTGTCGCGGAAGATCTGAACACTTTCTTTGGGCCAGCCTTTGTTTGTTCGTCGCCAAATACGCAGTTGCGGTCCATCTTCATGCGTTCCAAAAGTCAGCAGGGATTTATTTGTCGCGGCTGTTTGGATAAACGTCACTCCACAGGTCCCGTTCAGCGCCTCCGCCGGGTTCTCGGGCACAACGCCAGGCAATGGTTCGGTGACGAGTGTTGCTCGAACCGCCAGAGTTTTCGGATCAAGTTCCTGCAGAGTCGTTTGATCGCGACCACGAAAACTTGCGTAAAGCGATTCGCCATTCGAAGAATAGGCGAGCGCCGTAACCATGGACTCAAACATTTCCGCTGCGTCGCTGCGTGACGCAGAAAGGTCGTCGATTCTTGTTAAAGCATTGGCTGCAATTCCTGCACTTCCAATTTGTCCGATGATGGTCGACTTTTCATCAGGGGACATCGCACAGACAAGATAAGGTCTCAGTGGATCAATTGTCAGAGCGCCCGAACCCAGGCTTAGTTCTGCAGACACAGTGCCGCCGGGTATCAAGCGTGCGAACTGATCATTCAAAACAAGCTGGCGAGCACCCGGAACTGCCGTCCATCGTCGCAGAACAACTCCGGTTGGCATATCCACAACGGTTATGCCCGGGCGACTTAAATGAGACAGCACCGCAATCCGCCCGTCCTGCGAAAGGGTCAAACGAACGTCCTGCCACACTTGTCCTGAGAACAGAAAATCTGTGGTAGTCTCCGACAACAACGTTGGTTCAGCACTAATTTTGTAATCATCGGCCGATCCTGGAACAGCAGCATCGAGAAGTCTGTCACTCTTCCCCTGCAACCGCAGGATAGCGATTCGCACGGTCTGTCGACGGTCGTGATCCGTTGCTGAACGTAACTGATGGTGCAGCAAGGCGATCTCAGGCTGCGGGGGACGAATGCCAATCATGTCCTGATCAATGGGAGGCTCGCGAAGCGCCGCTGTTCGGGTTGGCGGTCGACTGGTCGCGGCTGTTTCCGGATCCACAACCTCTGTTTCCTTCAATGCTTCATCCGTTGGCAGTTCCAGCGTGCGAGGAGGCGGCAATTCTCGCGTGATCAGAGAGACCGGCTGATCAAAAATTGTGGCTCGTCGCTCTTCACCAATTGCCAGGGTCCCGAATGGACACACTTTCAATTCAAGCACGGCTCCCTCCTGTTTTGATGGCAGCAGCTCCATACGACGTTGTGAGACATCGAGCCGAGCCAGAGTGCCCGTGACGCTACCAACGTAAGCAAAATTCGAACCGGGAATCGGCGTGATCGCTGTGATTGAATCGGGGCGGTCTTTGACGTCAGGAATGAAAACGGCGTCGTAGTCGACCGGCTCACCGGTATCGCTCACCCCGGAAACTGGTGTCGCGTCTTTCCCGAACGAGCGGCGAAAAATCCGACCATCTGCCAGCCCGGTAAGCATCTCCTGACGTTGAGGCAAAAATGCTACGCAGACAGGTTGAGTATCCGCAAAATGCTCGGCCGTGAGCTGATCCACCACCTGGCCACTGGCGGTCTGGACAACGGTGACTGTTTCATCAGAAGAAATGATGGCCACCCAGAGTCCGTCAGCGGATTCGCAAAAACTCAGAATCTGCAATCCTTTCACTTCAAATTTCGAGACCGGGGTCGGCTCAACTGCGGCCGAGTTCAGCGAGGCGACGTCGGTGCCTGAGATCGTTTCAATCGGAGGGACAGAGCGAATGACGTCTCCGATCTTCCAGATGGCACACTGACCTTTCGCATCGATGGAGAGCAGCTGCCCACCTTCTATCTCTCGAATCAGGACCAGTGGATCTGCACTCAGTCGAGCCGAGGGTCGAATCTCGTCCTGAAACAGAAACAGATCTCTCGCGTAGAGATCCCAGTTGTGTTTACCGGAGATCATCCGGACCAGAACGCGACCGTCTGCTGTTCCAAACAATGCCGTGTTGCCGTCACTTGTCAGCTCAAGGCAGCCCACTTGCTCAGGAAGGGACGCGACGGACTGCAGCAGTTCGTCAAGCGCCTGCTGCGTCCCACTCCGGCCCTGTAACTCCGGATTTGCGTTGCTCTGGACGAGGCCTGCACTTCGTTCGCCGGAAGACGCTAAAACACGAGTACCGTCAAGGCTCGTTCCGATAAAAAAGCGGCGCGAGAGCCGAGTGACCAGCCGCAGCCAGTCGGGTTGCGACAAGGCCATTCGTCCGAACCGAGTGAGCACTTCCGGCGCTGCGGCATTCCCTGCAATCGCAGGCTGTGTTGCGTCGGCCTTGGGTTTGCTGCTTTTAAGGCTCCCCAGCAATCCACCGGCATTTTCAGCAACGGACATCTTGCTGTTATCATTTTTTTTATCATTAAGCGACTTCGCTGACCGGCCACTCGCGGTCATGGTCTCTGCTTCGCTTGCCCCGGCTGCTGGCGTCGCAGTTGGATCACTGGGAGCGGAAGGCGATTTTCCGGGGACAGCTGCCTGTTGAGGAGCAGCATTGACTGGTTGTTCAGACTGAACAGCCCCAATCTTTTCAGCCATGGCAGGGGGCTTCATGGCTTCTTCCCCCGCCGGCTTCGAGCTGACGTCTTCGCTCGACGCAGCAGCATCAGCCGTCGGATTCAATCTCTGTGCGACATCACCCTTCAACTTTTCTTTTGCGACGGAATCTGATCCCTCGCCGGTTGCCCCTTCAGGTATGCCTTCACCTTCAGCCTCTGACGTTGCACTCTGGGAGGCTGCGCCGTCCGTTTTTTTTGTTGTACTGGAATCTGACGGAGCCGCAGGTGCTTTCGCCAGACGCTCAGCAACCCCAGCTGGCGGTTTGCTGAAGTCTTCGCCCCCGCCGCATCCGGCGAACGTCAGCAGGAACACGATCACTGACCTGCGACCGACAATAGAACGCCGTGGCAGAGTCCACTTGAAGCCTGTCCTGAGCAAAAACAATGGACGACGTGAAGACCGGCACAAACTCATGAATTCGTTCCAAGGGGCAGGATTTCCGTAGGTCAGCGTAACCTCGAGATCATATTGCCCTTCAGTTAAGAATTTATAAACACGAGTAAAGAATGTTCATAATGACTGACCAGAGCTACTCCCAACCGCCGGGTCCTGCTGGCGTATCCACTTCCATCTTTGGGGTATCTCTGTTCGTTCATCAATTGACCCACACTGATCTCAGCAAAGAACGTCAAAAGATGGAACAGCAATTCAGAATCGCGAGGATGGCTAATGCTTTGTCAGAGCTTAAAACATGGGTTATGTGTCATTCCCACGCAGGCGGGAATCCAGTGCTCCAGTGTGGATTCCCGCGTGCGCGGGAACGACGAAGTAGCCGTCCATTTCTCCGTGAATCCCCATCGTCGGCGTTTTCGTTACGCGGCTTTGGGGATTGGGATCAGGTTTTTGAGCCGTGATTCAGTGGGCGGATCGAGGCCGCAGTTTTTCGCGAGCCGAGAGAACAGACTCTCGCCTGTTCT